>JAUWLK010000227.1 GCA_030613745.1 Flavobacteriaceae bacterium
AGCAGGCAAATCAACTTTGCTAAAAATTATTGCTAATGAACAAGAATACGATTCTGGCACATTAGCATTTGAAAAAAATATAAGTATAGGTTATTTAAAGCAAGATATTGATTTTGAGGAAGGCAGAACTGTTTTAGAAGAAGCCTATGAAGCATTTAAAGAAATTAAAAGCATAGAAAAAAAATTAGAAAAGGTGAATGCCGAGTTAGCTGAAAGAACTGATTATGAAAGTGAATATTATCATAATTTAATGCATGAATTAGATGATCTATCACATCGTTATGAATTAATAGGAGGTTATAATTATCAAGGAGATACTGAGAAAATATTGCAAGGCTTAGGTTTTCAGTCAAAAGATTTTAATATGCTAACAAATACCTTTTCAGGAGGGTGGAGAATGAGAATTGAACTAGCTAAATTACTTTTACAAAAAAATGATATTCTATTATTAGATGAGCCAACTAACCATTTAGATATTGAATCTATTATTTGGTTTGAAAATTTTTTAAAAGGTTTTGGTGGTGCTATTATGATGGTTTCGCATGATAAAATGTTTTTAGATAATGTTACCAATCGCACTATTGAAATTTCATTAGGTAAAATTTATGATTTCAAAAAACCATATTCTCAGTATTTATTACTTCGAAATGAGATAAAAGAAAAACAATTACAAGCTCAAAAGAATCAAGAAAAAGAAATAAAGCAAACTGAACAATTAATTGAGAAATTTAGAGCTAAAGCCAATAAGGCTTCTATGGCTCAATCTTTAATTAAAAAATTAAATAGAGTAGAGCGTATTGAAGTTGATGTTGAAGATAATGCAGTTATGAATATTCGTTTTCCAATTTCTATAGTGCCTGGAAAAGTAGTTATTGAAGCTGATAATGTTGCTAAAAACTATGGAGATAATCAAGTTTTAAAAAATGTAAACCTATTAATAGAGAGAGGTAGTAAAATTGCATTTGTTGGTCAAAACGGACAAGGTAAATCTACATTAGCTAAAATGATAGTGGGAGATATAAATTTTGATGGTGAGTTAAAATTAGGACATAATGTGCAAATAGGATATTTTGCTCAAAATCAGGTAGATTATTTAAATGGTGAACTTACTGTTTTACAAACTATGGAAGAAACAGCAAATGATTCTAATAGAATTAGAGTAAGAGATATGCTTGGTTCTTTTTTGTTTAGAGGAGATGATGTTGAAAAAAAGGTAAAAGTGCTTTCAGGAGGTGAAAGAAATCGCTTGGCTTTGTGCAAAATGTTGTTAGCTCCATTTAATGTTTTAATAATGGATGAACCAACTAATCATCTTGATATAGCTTCAAAAAATGTATTAAAAAAAGCACTACAACAATTTGAAGGTACATTGATAATTGTTTCTCACGATAGAGAATTTTTACAAAATTTAACCGAAAAGATTTATTCATTTAAGGATGGTAGTATCAAAGAATATTTGGGCGATATTGATTATTTTTTAGAACAACATAATTTAGAGAATATGCGTGAGGTTGAAAAGCGTTCACAAAAGGAAAATAGTTTCAATAAAAAGAATAATATAGATGGCAAAAAAAGTTATCAAGAGTTAAAACAAAAAAAGCAACTTCAAAATAAGTTGGGTAAAATCGAATCTGAAATTTCAAAATTGGAAAAAGAAATTTTAAATGATGATATAGAGATTTCTGAAGATTTTGAAAAAGTTTCTTCTGACAAAGATTTTTTTATTAATTATCAAGCAAAAAAAGCCAAAGTAGATGAGTTAATGGAACAGTGGGAAGAAATACATAATAAATTGGAGATATTATAAGGTTTGATTTAATAGTAAGGCAATTATATAAAAAATCCCTAAAAATTCAGGAAGAATCTTTAGAGATTTTTTTGTTTTATCGAAAATCTTCTAAAATTAATTAGTTGAAGTATTATTTTCTATTTGTGGAGGGTATTGTACCATTATTCTTGAGACAAATTCATTAATTCTTTCTTCTTTTTTTTCTATACTTTTTGAAGAAGAGAGTATTCCTGTACCCGTACCTTGCCAAGCCAACTCTTTTTTACGTGCATCTATTAAATCAATAAATAGAGTTCCTTCTGTAGATTTTGAAACATTTGTATAACCAAATCCATATCCAGGGCCATAACCTCCATAGCCATATCCATAACCATAATAATAAGGATACCAACCATAGTAATTGTTATTATACACATCAATTTTTTCACGTGATTTAGTGAAAATACTAACTAATAAATCAGGATCTTCTGATTTAGTAAATCCTTTAGCTTCTAGATTAGCTTCAATTGCACGTAAGATTCTTCGTTTATCTAAATCAGAAATTTCAACTTTATCTATTCCTTTTTTATAAAAAGCATAAGTTTTATAATTTGAAAAATCAACTTCTTTATCATAATCAGACGATACATTTACCGATGAACACGAAGTGATTAAGAAAAACAATAAGATTGGAAATACTTTTAATAATTTCATAACTTAAATTTAGAATAAATTATCAAGCAACGCATCATTAACAATATTGGGTAAAGTAACTTTTAAATTTGGTTCCATTTTCATGGCACGTTTTGCTGAAAAAACAGCACCTTTATTACGAGCCCAACTCCGTCTGGTAATACCATTGTTCACATCCCAAAACAACATTGATTTTAAACGTTTGCTTGCTTCTACAGTACCATCAAGAACCATACCAAATCCCCCATTTATTACTTCTCCCCATCCAACACCACCACCATTATGTATTGAAACCCAAGTTGCTCCTCTAAAACTATCGCCTATAACATTTTGTATAGCCATATCAGCAGTAAATTGTGATCCGTCATAAATATTTGAAGTTTCCCTATAAGGGGAATCGGTTCCTGAAACATCATGGTGATCTCTTCCTAATACAATTGGAGAAGAAATTTCATCATTTTTAATTGCCTGATTAAAAGCCTCAGCAATTTTAGCTCTTCCTTCAGCATCTGCATATAAAATTCGAGCTTGTGAGCCGACTACTAAATTATTTTTTTGAGCACCTTTTATCCATTGAATATTGTCACTCATTTGTTGTTGAATTTCTTCAGGAGACTCTTTTTTTAACTCTTCTAAAACCCGAATAGCTATAGCATCTGTTTTTGCTAAATCTTCAACTTTTGCAGAGGTACAAACCCATCTAAATGGTCCGAAACCATAATCAAAACACATGGGTCCCATAATATCTTCTACATATGAAGCATATGCAAATTCATAATCTCCTATTGCTCCTCTGGATTTTGGAGGGTTTTTACGATTTTGAAAAGTTGGCGAGTTTAAAAATATATCAGCACCGGCACGAGAGGCTTCTAATAAAAAGGCATTGCCATAATCAAAAAAGTAAGTACCTTTTGCGGTGTGCTTATTAATTGCATCGGTTTGACGGCGTAAAGATTCTTGTACCTTATTTTTAAACAAATCAGGTTTATTTGCCATCATGTTATTAGATTCTTCATAAGTCAGCCCGGAAGGATAATAACCTCCTGCCCAAGGATTATGTAATGAGGTTTGGTCACTTCCTAAATCGATAAATACTTTTTCTTTATCAAATTTTTCCCACACATCAACTATATTCCCAAGAAAAGCTATAGATACTATTTCTTTATTTTCTTTTGCTTGTTTAACTCTATTTACTAAAATATTTAAATCGTCAATTACTTCATCAACCCAATTTTGTGAATGACGAGTATGAACTACTTTAGGGTTTATTTCTGCACAAACGGTAATACAACCTGCAATATTTCCTGCTTTTGGTTGTGCTCCACTCATACCTCCTAAACCTGAAGTTAAAAATAATTTTCCAGCTAGATTTTCGCCTTTTTTTGAAATTTTTCTTCCAGCATTTAATAAGGTAATAGTTGTTCCGTGAACTATCCCTTGGGGTCCGATATACATAAAACTTCCTGCAGTCATTTGTCCGTATTGAGTTACTCCAAGTGCATTGTACTTTTCCCAATCATCTTGTTTTGAGTAATTTGGAATCATCATGCCATTAGTAACTACAACTCTTGGTGCATTATTATGTGAAGGAAATAAACCGAGTGGATGACAGAATACATTACAAGAGTTTGTTCTTCTGTCATTTCAGCCAAATATTTCATGGTCAATAAATATTGTGCCCAGTTTTGAAAAGCTGCACCATTACCACCATAAGTAATCAACTCATGTGGGTGTTGGGCAACTGCATAATTCAGATTATTT
>JAUWLK010000120.1 GCA_030613745.1 Flavobacteriaceae bacterium
GTTAAATCATGATCATAAATAATTGTATTTAAAGTAAGATAAGTTCTAACCTCTTTTTCTTTACATCTTTTTGAAATTTCATGTAAATCATCTAAGGTAAAATTAATGGATGCTCTTGCTCGCATATTTAATTGCTCAACTCCAAAATAAACAGAATCTGCCCCATTATCCAAAGCTGCTTGTAATGATTCAAAATTACCTGCAGGTGCCATCAATTCAATTTTATTATCACTATTCAAACCCATTTCTTATTTATTATAATCATCATTTTTAAGGAAGTGCGAAATTACAACTTAATATTTAATGTTTAATTCTTGTGTTAAAATTTAACTATTTGAACCATTATCTGAATTAATTTAAACAAATTGTAATTAATCTCATTTTTTACAATGTATATCTTAAAAATAATTTATAATCTTTACAGCTTTAAAAATTATAATCATAAATTGATAATCAAATGAAGTTAGCTATAGTTGGTGCTACCGGTATGGTAGGAACAGTAATGTTAAAAGTTTTAGCAGAAAGAAATTTCCCTGTTACAAAATTATTAGTTGTTGCATCAGAAAAGTCGGTAGGGAAAACTATTCACTTTCAAGGAAAAAATCATACAGTAATCAGTTTACAAAATGCTGTAGATCAAAAACCGGATATTGCTGTCTTTTCAGCTGGAGGATCAATATCTTTAGAATGGGCTCCAAAATTTGCCAAAGTAGGAACAACTGTGGTTGACAATTCATCTGCATGGCGAATGGACTCTACTAAAAAGTTAATTGTTCCTGAGATTAATGCCAATGAATTAACCAAAGATGATAAAATTATTGCTAATCCAAATTGTTCTACCATTCAAATGGTTATGGCTTTAGCTCCTTTACACAAAAAATACAAAATCAAACGTTTGGTAATCTCTACATATCAATCAATAACAGGTACTGGAGTAAAAGCAGTTCAACAATTAGAAAATGAGTATCAGGGAATAAAAGGAGAAATGGCTTACCATTACCCTATTCATAAAAATGCAATACCTCATTGTGATGTTTTTGAAGATAATGGTTACACGAAAGAAGAAATGAAATTGGTACGAGAAACACAAAAAATACTAAATGATAAAACCATTGCTATTACAGCTACAGCTGTTAGAATACCTGTTGTTGGTGGACACTCTGAAAGTATAAATATTGAATTTGAGAAAGAATTTGAGCTATCTGAAGTAAGAAATATATTACGTCATACCAGTGGTGTTACCTTACAAGATAATACAGATACCAATACTTACCCAATGCCTATTTATGCTGAAGGTAAAAATGATGTTTTTGTAGGTAGAATTCGTCGTGATGAATCACAGGCTAGAACAATGAATATGTGGGTAGTTTCAGATAATTTACGTAAAGGAGCTGCAACCAATACCATACAAATAGCTGAGTATTTAATGGAGAATAATTTGGTTTAAAAATTATAAAAAAGGCTGTTTTAAAATCAAAAACAGCCTTTTAAATTTTTATCCTTTAAAGGAGATTATTTTTCAACTTTTAATACATCTTTAATAACTCCTTCAAGATTATGTTTAGGTAATGCACCTTGTGCCATTTGAGGATCTCCTTCAGCAGGGCAAAATAACATTGATGGTATACTTCTAATTCCAAAAGCCGCAGAAAGTTCTTGCTCAGCTTCAGTATCAACTTTATATATATCAACTTTACCTTTATACTCTTCAGATAATTCTTCTAATATAGGAGCTACCATTTTACATGGACCACACCAGTCTGCATAAAAATCAATTATACAAGGTTTATCTCCTTCAAATTTCCATTCTTTATTTTTTTCGAAATTAAAAACTTTTTTCAAAAAAGTTTCTTTAGTTAATAACTCAGTCATATTTATTAAATTTTAATTTATTCATTGTTTCACAAACTATTAGCAATTTATATGCCACTTCATTTTATAGTGCAAAATGACATAAAATTTGACAGTATGTCGGTCACATAAGTTACATTTTGTTATTTTTTATATATTATACGTCTAAACTTTAATATTAACTAAATTTTTAATTATGAATTCAAAATTAATAACTGTTTTAAGAATAATTTTAGGAATTATTCTGATTGTATTTGGTGCTAACAAATTTTTTAACTTTATGCCTAGTCCAGAAGGAATGCCAGAAGCGGCTGCAAATTTCATTACGGCATTAGTTGAAACAGGTTATACCTTTAAATTTATTGGTGCTATTGAAATTTTTACCGGAATATTATTTTTAACTAATAAATGGGTGCCTTTTGCCTTATTGTTAATTGCTCCTGTTATAGTAAATATTATGCTTTTTCATTTGGCTTTAGATATGAAAAGTATGTTACCAGGCACAATTCTTAGTATTTTGGTAATAATATTATTTTACCACAATTGGGATAAGTACAAAGCTTTATTTTAATTGTTAATTAGGTATACCCTTTATAAAACCAAAAAATTCTGTATTAATACAGAATTTTTTGGTTTTTAATTAATCTATTTTTATTTTTTCTTTTTTCATGCTCAAATAAAACTCTTGATACAACTCCACTAAATTCATAATAGCCGAAATTAAATCTTTGGTTTCTAGTAAATTACCAAAATACAAAGTCGTATTTTTAGCACTAGATTCTTCAGTACGTATTCGTTTTATTTGTTTTTCAATAGATTTTGAAACATGATTAAATAAATCTTGACGTTTAGATAGTATTCCATTTAAATTTTCAAAACTTCTGGTTTCAAAAGTTCTTTCAATATCATGTAGCATTTCTTTTAGATTAATATCAATATTTTTCAAATCTTCAATCTGACTTTTCTTTAAATTCTTATGATTGTTATTTACGTGTTTAAAACTTGCTTTTGAAATATAACTTATAGATTGAGAAATATCTTGTAAATACCCTAACACTAAAATATAAAATCTACTAGCTTCAACTGATGTATCATCTAAAGATTTAATAAAATAAAACGCCTCATCTTTTAAACTACTAACTTCATCATTTAATTTATTAACGTGTTTTTCTGTTTTCTTTAATTTATTCAAATCATGCGTTGACAAATCGTTAACAACATTCGAATATAATTTATTAACTCGTCGAACTACTTCAGAAATATGATCAGAAGTTTCTTCAATAACTTCACTAATTGTAATTAATTCTGCCCTCTTAATAACACGTTTTTGTGATTTTTCTTTTTGTTCCGTTTTATGTCTTATAAAATTTCTTATGATTAAAAAGAATACTAAGGTCAATATTAATCCAACAGCTGTTATACCTCCAAGATGGATAAGATATGCAAAAATTCCAGAAGTAATAAAAGCAATTATTGCTGTTAAAAACCAACCACCAACAACACTTAATACACCAGCTACTCTATAAACTGCACTTTCTCTATCCCAAGCTCTATCAGCCAATGAAGTACCCATTGCAACCATAAAAGTTACATAAGTTGTAGATAGAGGTAATTTATATGAAGTTGCTATTGAAATTAATATACCTGCAACCATTAAGTTAGTTGTAGCTCGTATTGCATCAAAAGCCGGCACTTCAAAAGTCTTATTTTTAGGTAAAGAAACAACTGGCTTTTTAAATCTTTTTTCTACCCATTTATTTGTTGAATTTGGCAAAATAAAATCAGTAATATTAGAAATTCCTACAGATGTTCTTACAACTGCTCTAGATATAGCATTTGGTTGAAAACGCTCATGACCTTCATCTTGTCTAGCCAAACTAACTTCAGTATCTGCAACTTTTCTTGCTTTTGAAGAAAACCAAAGAGTAGCCACCATAATCAAACCCGCAACAAACAAAAAGATTGTTGGTGTAGGAACTTTTCCTGCTAAAACTTCCATGCTAAACTCAGATGCAGCTATACCAGAAACTTTCCATGCTTCATATGAATTCCATGCAGCCATAGGCACACCAATAAAGTTTACCAAATCATTCCCTGCAAAGGCAAGTGCTAAAGCAAAAGTTCCGATAGAAATAATAATTTTATACAAATTAATTTTAAATACTGTAGTTAATAAATGAGATAAAGCGGTCCAAAGAACAAAAGCAATTAATATTATTATCATTTCATTACCTTCAATAAATCCTTTCAAATCTTTATAATATACTGTTCCTTTCAATCCTTTCATAAAAATGAAATAAGAAATAGCTGTCAAAGCTATTCCTCCAAAAATTGATATATAAATTCTTGGTTTTTGCTCAAAGTTAAATGTTAAAAATAAACGCGAAATATATTGCACTATAGCTCCTATTGAAAATGCAAAGACGACGGACAGTAGAATTCCGACAATAATTGTTATTGCTTTTTCAGAATTTATATACTGTGATAAATCAGCTAATGTTTGTGTATCAGAAGAAGCTATTTTTAATAAAGCCATCGCAACAGCTGCTCCCAACAATTCAAAAACTATTGAAACTGTAGTAGAAGTTGGCATTCCAAGTGTGTTAAAGAAATCCAATAATAGAATATCCGTAACCATCACAGCCATGAAAATAATCATGATTTCATTAAAGTAAAACTCACCTGGATTAAAAATTCCTTTTCGAGCTACTTCCATCATTCCACTTGAAAAAATAGCTCCCAAAGCTATCCCGAAACTAGCAACGATCATAATGGTTCGCATTGAAACAACTTTTGAACCAATTGCTGAATTTAAAAAATTTACAGCATCATTACTAACCCCTACTACCAAATCAATAACTGCTAATGCCACCAAAGCAATAAGCATTAAAATGTATATATTATCCATATTATAAATTTAAGTTGCAAAAATAATTAAGTCAAACCAGCGCAATGTTACCTTAATGTTAACAAATAAGCTTTAATAAAAATTAAAGATCTATAAAAATAATCAATTACAATAAATATTTAATACTTCTTTATAATATTTATTACAATTTATAACAGTTTTAATTAATCTGGATTTTAACATAAAAAACCCTGAATATTAAGTTAATTTTTGTATTATTAATAAAAATTTTTTTTTAATTAAAACTATTTAAACCATGTCTGTATTAAAAGTTATCGAAGTTTTGGCCAACTCAACAAAAAGCTGGGAAGATGCTACACAAAACGCAATTAACCACGCAAGTAAAAGTGTGAAAGGAATTAAATCAGCATTTGTACAATCACAAAGTGCTGTTATTGAAAATAATGATATCACACAATATCGAGTAAATGTTAAAATTACATTTGAAGTTAGAGATTAATTTCTAATAATTTATTGCCAGGATTTTTCCTGGCTTTTTTATATAATACCATTTATACTATAAATTTATAGTGTAAATGGTATTATATTTGAAAAAAACATGTATGTCTCGATCCATTATATTACTAACTATAATTATCATAATTTATAGTTGTAAAAGCCAAACAAAAAAAAATATGCCTGAAGATCACCAGTACACAAATGAATTAATTAATGAAACAAGTCCTTATTTGTTACAACATGCTCACAATCCTGTAAATTGGTATGCATGGAATAAAGAAACCTTAGATTTAGCAAAAAAAGAAAATAAACTTTTATTAATTTCTATAGGATATTCTGCCTGTCATTGGTGTCATGTAATGGAACACGAAAGTTTTGAAGATTCTACTGTAGCAGCCATTATGAATGAACATTTTATCAATGTAAAAGTTGATAGAGAAGAAAGACCTGACGTAGATCAAATATATATGAATGCTGTTCAATTATTAACTGGCAGAGGTGGATGGCCATTAAATTGTGTTGCTTTACCAGATGGCAGACCTATTTGGGGAGGAACTTATTTTCCAAAAGACAATTGGGTTAACGCCCTAAAACAACTTGCAGAATTATATAAAAACGAACCTGAAAAAGCTGAAGAATACGCTTCAAAATTAACAGAAGGTATTAAACAATCTGACTTGATTTCATTCAATACTGAAAAAGCAAGTTTTACAATAAGTGAATTGGAAAGCGCTATCAAAAATTGGGAACAATTTATGGATTTTAAAAATGGAGGAAGAATGGGAGCTCCTAAATTTCCGATGCCAAATAATTTTCAGTTTTTATTACGCCATGCATTCCAAACTAAAAATTCAAAGATTTTAGACTATGTTAATACTACACTAACCCAAATGGCTTATGGAGGAATTTACGATCATATTGGAGGTGGTTTCGCAAGATATTCGGTAGATGGACATTGGCATATTCCTCATTTTGAAAAAATGTTATATGATAATGCCCAATTGGTAACTTTATATAGCAATGCTTATTTGGTTTCTAAAAATCCACTTTATAAACAAGTAGTTTATGAAACAACTCAATTTGTTGAACGTGAACTTTATAATGAAATTGGCGCTTTTTATTCTTCGCTTGACGCGGATAGTAAGACTAAAACAGGAGAATTAGAAGAAGGAGTATATTATATTTGGACTAAAGAAGAATTACAAAATATTTTAAATGATGATTTTGAATTATTTTCTAAATATTACAACGTAAACTCTTATGGTAAATGGGAAAAGGATACTTATCATTTAATCAGAAAAATCTCTGATAAAAAGTTTTCTAAAAAATATAACCTTTCTGAAAAGGAGCTACTGGGAAAAGTAACACATTGGAAGAAAGTATTATTAAAAGAAAGAGAAAAAAGGAATAAACCTCGACTTGATGATAAAACTTTAACATCCTGGAACGCTTTAATGTTAAAAGCCTATACAAAAGCTTATACAGTTTTTGAAAATGACCATTTTTTAAAAATGGCTTTAAAAAATGCACACTTTCTAATTAACAAACAAATTAAAGAGGATGGCGGATTGTACAGAAATTACAAAAACGATAAAAGTACAATTGAAGCTTATTTAGAAGATTACGCTACTGTTGTTGATGCTTTTATCAGTTTATATGAAGCAACATTAGATGAGAATTGGTTACAAACTGCTAAACAATTAACCGATTATAGTTTTGATCATTTTTATGATGATCAAAGTAAAATGTTCTTTTTTACTTCAGATAAAGAAACCAACTTAATAACTCGAAAAATTGAAGTTGATGACAATGTAATTCCGTCATCAAATTCTATCATGGCAAATAACTTATTTAAACTGGGACATTATTATGAAAATAAAAATTATAGTAACAATGCAAAAATAATGTTGAATAATGTTAAAAATAAAACCATAGAATATGGCGGTGGAGCTTCAAATTGGTTAAATCTTTATACTAATTATATCGGTGATTTTTATGAAATTGCTATAGTTGGAGAAAATGCCAATGACAAACTTAAAGAATTCAATCAAAATTACATTCCCAATAAATTAATTGTTGGAAGTACTAAAGAAAGTAAATTACCTTTACTTCAATTTAAGTATACAAAAAATGAAACAACAATTTTTGTTTGTGTTGATGGGGCATGTCAATTACCGGTAAATGAAACAAAGAAAGCTTTAAAACAAATTAAAATTGAATTTTAAAAATTATGAAATTTTTACAAGCATTTTTAATTGCATTGGTTGCTTTTGAACATATTTACTTTATGATTCTTGAAATGTTCTATTGGACAAAACCAAAAGGGTTAAAAACATTCGGACTTACAAAAGAATATGCTGAAAATTCAAAAACTTTGGCTGCAAATCAAGGACTTTATAACGGTTTTTTAGCTGCAGGTTTAATATGGGCTTTGGTTGATAAAAATTATTCAAATCAAATTGCTATATTCTTTTTAAGTTGTGTGGTCATTGCCGGTATGTATGGAGCGTATTCAACTAAAAAAGCCAAGCTTTTTTATATACAGGCTTTTCCTGCAATTATTGCTTTGTTGCTTGTTTTATTATTGAAATAACTTTTTAGGTTTACCCGCAACAAAATCTTTTAAATAATAAGGTTCAAAATATGCGATATTTT
>JAUWLK010000104.1 GCA_030613745.1 Flavobacteriaceae bacterium
ACAACTAAAGGGTTCGCTTTCTGGTTTTGCGCAAAATAGTTGATGATGGTATTTACTTTTACTACATTTCTTTCGCCTACTGCTTTTCTAAGTTCAAAATTATTATAATCTTTACTTATCCCTATATTTTCTTCAATATGAATTGCAGAAATTACTGACCCTTTTGGCAATATCAACATTAATTTATCTAATTCATTATTTATTTTTGACAAATCAGTCCCTAAAAATTCTACCAACATTTGTTCAGCTTTGGGTTCAATCTGATATCCTTTTTGCTTTAATTCTTGTCCAATCCAATCACCAACTTGATTTTCATATAATTTTTTACTTTCAAACAAACATCCATTTTTTGCAATGACTTTAGATAATTTTTTACGTTTATCCAAACTTTTATATTTATAGCAAAATACCAATATTGTAGTTAGTTGAGGGTTTTCAGCGTAAGAAACTAGTTTTTCAATAGTTCGTGATAAATCTTGGGCTTCTTTAACTATCACAACTTGTTTTTCTGACATCATCGGAAAACGCTTGGCATTTGCCACTATTTCTTCAATAGTAACATCTCTACCGTAAAGTATCATCTGGTTAAAGCCTTTTTCTTCTTCATTTAAAATATTATTTTCAATATAATCAGATATTTTATCAATATAAAATGTCTCTTCTCCCATCAAAAAATAAATGGGTTTTGTATTTCCAGAACTTATTTCTTCAACTATTTGTTTAATTCTATTCATCTCATTAAATACCCTAAAAAAACAAAGAAAATGTTTTTTGAATTATGATAATTGTATATTTATACAATGATTAATTTAAATTTGCCCTCCTATTCATTCAAAATCAAAAATAAAGAAAATAAGCTTTATATTTTTGATATCATCCGAAAAAAAAATATAATGTTAACTCCTGAAGAATGGGTTAGGCAACATTTTATTCATTATTTAATTGAAGAAAAAAAATATCCAAAATCATTAATAGCAGTAGAAAAACAACTGACAATCAATAATTTATCCAAACGTACCGATATATTAATTTTTGACAATAAAGGGTTGCCAAATATTATTGTTGAATGTAAAGCACCATCGATTAAAATTAGTCAAAATACATTTGATCAAATCGCAAGATATAATTTAAAGTTAAAAGCAAAATATTTAATAGTTACTAACGGACTACAACATTACTATTGTAAAATGGATCACCAAAAAATGCAATATGACTTTTTAAAGGAAATTCCAATTTATTCAAAAAAATTATAAAGAATTTAGTTTTAAAAACCTATCAATTAGTTTATGTTTGCATTCTTTATAATCAATCATTTAAATACTCTTGAAAGTAGCCATTGTTATTTTAAACTGGAACGGGCATAAACTGCTTGAAAAGTTTCTTCCAACTATGCTAAAATACAGCAAAGATGATGCAACTATTTATGTTGCTGATAACAATTCAAGTGATGACTCAATTGAACTTCTAAAAACAAAATTTCCTGAAGTTAAAATTATTCAAAATAAAATAAATGGTGGATATGCTAAAGGATATAATGATGCTTTACAACATGTTGATGCTGAAATTTATGCTTTGGTAAATTCGGACATAGAAGTTACTAAAGATTGGCTAAAACCTATTATCAAACAATTTAAAGAAGATAACAATACTGTTGCTATTCAACCAAAACTTTTAGATTATAAGAACAAATCAAAATTTGAATATGCTGGTGCAGCTGGAGGTTTTGTTGATTTTATGGGATACCCTTACTGTAAAGGAAGAATTTTTATGGAACTTGAAGATGATAAGCACCAATATGATGATACTTATAATATTTTTTGGGCTACGGGAGCATGTTTTTTTATTAAATCAGATATTTATCATCAATTAAAAGGTTTTGATGAAGATTATTTTGCACATCAAGAAGAAATTGATTTGTGTTGGCGTATTCAAAATGAAGGGTATAAAATTCAATATGTTGGAGCTTCTGCTGTTTATCATGTGGGTGGAGCTACTTTAAAAGAAACCAATCCACATAAAACTTTTCTTAATTTTAGAAATAGTTTATTCACTATCTGCAAAAATGTTCCAAAACGTTTTGTATTTTTTGTTGTGCTTTTCAGATTGGTACTAGATGGTATAGCCGGATTAAAATTTATGATTGAATTACGTCCAATACACACTTGGGCAATCATTAAAGCTCATTTTAGTTTTTACAAATATCTTCCTAAAATGCTAAATAAAAGAAGAAATATTTCCTTTAAAAAAACAAATTATTACAATTGTTTTAGCATCGTTTGGCAACATTTTGTATTAAGAAAAAAAATATTTAAGGATCTACATTGATTTTGATTTTTTGGATATTTAACTTAGATTTGGATAAACTCAATAAATAAAGTTTTTATGCCAAGCATTAAAAAAAATAAATCCTTAAATATATTATCTCTATTTTTTTCCATTATTCTTATTTCTTTTACACTTATCAATTGTAATAATCAAAGTTCCCAAAAAAATAAAAATTCATCTTCAAGTTTAATTGAACCAATCAAATACGATCTTAAAGAAATTAAAGAAGCAGGTGTTTTACGAGTAATTACAAGCTACTCACCTACTCGCTATTTTTTATATAAAGGGCAAACCATGGGCTTTGAATACGAGATGTTTAGCAGATTGGCTAAACACTTAGATGTAAATTTAGAAATGATAATAGCTAAAAATATTGATTCTGTAATTCCAATGCTTAATCGTGGAGAAGGAGACATCATTGCAGTTGGTTACACTATTACAGGTAATAGAAAAGAGGAAGTAAGTTTTACAAATCCTTACATAATAACACACCAATCTTTGATACAAAAAAAACCGGATAATTGGCGTAAGATGACTCTAGATAATATTAAAAAACATTTAGCAACTGATATTGTAGATTTATTGAATGATACTGTATCTGTTAGAAAAAATACTTCTTACTATATGAGGTTGAAAGAACTTTCTAATGAATTGGGAGACACAATCTATATTAATGCTTTATCTGGTGAAATTACGGATGAGGAAATGATAAAATTAGTTTCTGAAGGAAAAATCAAGTATACTGTTACAGATAATAATATTGCCTCCATAAATAAAAGTTATTTCCCAAATATAGATGTAAACACCCCTATCAGTCTTTCACAAAGAATTGCTTGGGCGGTACGTAAAAATTCACCTGAACTTTTGTCTAAAATAAATGAAGGTCTTGCATCTATTAAAAAAAAACCGGATTACAATGTAATATATAAAAAGTATTTTGAAAATAGAGGTCAGTTTAATAAAAGATTGAATAGTGAATTTTATACTGAAATTACTGGTAAAATAAGTGCACATGACGATCTAGTTAAAAAATATTCTATAGAATTAGGATGGGATTGGCGGTTGGTCAAATCATTGATTTTTCAAGAGTCAATGTTTGATTCTGAAAATAAATCATGGTCAGGAGCTGAAGGATTAATGCAATTAATGCCTGCAACAGCAAAAGAATTAGGAGTAACTGATGTTAATGATCCTGAGCAAAATATTAAAGCTGGAACCAAATATTTAAAAAGAATGTACGATAACTGGGAAGAAATACCAGACTCCATTCAAAGAATAAAATTTGCAATGGCATCCTATAATTGTGGATTCGGACATGTTAAAGATGCTCAAAAATTAACCAAAAAATATAAAAAGGATACATTAAGTTGGGATTATGGTGTTGATGAATTTATTTTAAACTTATCAAAGGCGAAATTTTACAATGATCCTGTAGTAAAATTTGGTTATGCCAGAGGAAGTGAACCCCATAATTATATTATTGAAATATTTGAGCGATATTCTAATTATAAAGATTTTGTAAAAAAATAATATATAACTATTGATTTATTGAGGTAATAATTGTAATTGCTGTAAAGTCAATTATAGTTTCCTTTTCATAAAATCTAAGTTATTAATAATCACCTAAAGTTTCAGGATTTTGCTTCAATCCTGAAGTCAATTGTTCATCATTTGGGGGTTTACCGTGCCATGCATGAGTATGCATCATAAAATCAACACCATTACCCATTTCTGTATGTAACAATATACAAACAGGCTTACCTTTGCCTGTTTCTAATTTTGCTTCTTTTAATCCTAAAATGATACTTTCAATATCATTCCCTTTTTGAACCTCTAATACTTTCCAACCAAAAGCTTCAAATTTAGCACGCAAATCACCAAGAGGCATAACATCATCCGTCGCCCCGTCAATTTGCTTTAAATTATAATCAACTGTAGCAATTAAATTATCAACTTTTTTACCTGCTGCATACATTATAGCTTCCCAAACCTGACCCTCTTGTAATTCACCATCACCGTGTAAAGTATAAACTATATGTTTATCATTATTCAATTTCTTGGCTGTTGCAGCACCAATTGCAACCGATAATCCCTGTCCTAAAGATCCAGCTGCAATTCTTATACCCGGCAATCCTTCGTGTGTTGTTGGATGCCCCTGCAAGCGTGTATTAATTTTTCTAAAAGTTTCCAATTCCTTTACAGGAAAAAATCCACTGCGGGCTAAAACACTATACAAAAGTGGAGATACATGTCCGTTGGATAAGAAGAAAAGATCTTCTCCTTCTCCATTCATGGAAAAATTAGTTGAATAATCCATTACTTCTTGGTAAAGAACTGTTAAAAACTCATTACAACCTAAGGAACCTCCAGGATGACCAGATTGTACTGCATGTACCATTCGTAATATATCACGTCTTATTTGTGTCGAAAAATCTTGTAATTGTTGAATTGTTGACATTTTAAGTATCTTTTTAAGTGAGCAAAAGTACTAAACTGAATTAAAAAGAAAGGTATTCTTTAATAATTTTTTAAAACGTTTATATTTATTAATTGTCAAATCTTATATTGTGATGTATATTTGATATAATAAATTTAAAATTGAATTAATTATGAAGAAATCATCTAAAATCTGGCTCGGTATATTAACTTTTTTACCAATTCTATTTATTGCTTTCTTTTTTATCTCTTTTTTTACTGTTTTAATTACTCAAATCCCTGAATTAGAAAAAAATAGTAATGAATTTCCTATAGAATTTTTAAAATCAATTTTTGGTGCTATTTTGTTTTTAATACTAGCAATAATTATTAAAATTGGTTTAATGATTTATTATATTATCCACGCAAGTGATAATATATTAAATGATAATACAAAAAAAATAATGTGGATACTTATTCTTGTCTTTATTGGTTCAATTGGAAGTATTTTATATTATTTTATGGAGATTTATCCTTCAGATAATAAAAATCTATATACTGATAGTAATGTTGAAAAATCTTGATGACCGAATTGAAATTGAAAAAAAAATAATTCAGGAAATTGAGAATACTAAAAAATCAATTATTGAATTAAAAGAACTTACCAGTCCCATTTCTCCAGATTGTGCTATTGGTCGTGTAAGTCGTATGGATGCAATCAATAATAAAACAATAAATGAAGATGCTTTACGAAAAGCTGAAAACAAATTAAAAGGATTGAAATTAGCCCACCAAAATATGAATGATGCTGATTTTGGTAAATGTGCACGTTGTAATAATGAAATTCCTCTCGGAAGGATATTATTAATGCCTCACAGCAGGTTTTGTGTGCATTGTGCAAGCTAGCTTTTCCATTTGAGAAAGGTTTTGGATGGATTTTTTATCCAAACAATTCTTCACTTTCAATAATTAAATAATGAATAAATTCTTCAGATTTAACAATTTCATCATGCATAACCTTATCCTCTTCAATAAATGGAACCTCTTTTTGATAAGTTTCAATAAATGTTTGCAAAAATGGAGAGGTTTTTAATGGAAACCTGAATTGTAATGCTTGAGATGCATTCATCAGTTCAATGGCCAATATAGTTTGCACATTATCAACAATTCTCTTTGTTTTGGTCGCTGCATTAGCTCCCATACTCACATGATCTTCTTGTCCGTTACTTGACACTATTGAATCAACAGAAGCAGGAGTTGCTAACTGTTTATTTTGACTTATAATGCTTGCTGCAGTGTATTGAGGTATCATAAACCCACTATTTAATCCAGGTGTCTTAACCAAAAATGGTGGTAAATTTCGTAAACCGGAAATAAGCTGATAAGTTCTTCTTTCAGAAATACTCCCCAACTCGGCAATTGCTATACCTAAAAAATCAAGCGCTAATGCTAATGGTTGCCCGTGAAAATTCCCTCCAGATATGATTTTATCAGCATCTACAAATATATTTGGATTATCGGTTACCGAATTTATTTCGGTGAGCATCGTTGTTTCAACATATTTTAATGCATCTTTAGTTGCTCCATGAACTTGAGGCATACATCGAAATGAGTAAGGATCTTGCACATGCTCTTTTGGTTGTGAAATCAATTCACTTTCTTTTAAGAATTCTTTAATTCTTTTTGCTGTTTTTATTTGTCCATTATGTGGTCTAACAAAATGAATCAACTCGTCAAAAGGTGAAATATTACCATCATATGCTTCTAATGAAAGTGTTCCAATTAAATCTGCCAAATAAGCTAATTTATAAGTTTTAATTACCAAATTAATACCATAGGCACTCATAAATTGAGTACCGTTTAATAAGGCTAAACCCTCTTTAGATTTAAGTTTAATTTTTTTCCAATCAAATTTCTTTAAAATTTCTTTACCACTGTATTTCGTTCCTTCAAAATAAACTTCTCCTTCACCAATTAATGGTAAAGATAAGTGTGCTAAAGGAGCAAGATCACCAGATGCTCCCAACGAGCCTTGAGTATAAATTACAGGAAATATATCATTATTATAAAAATCAATTAACCTATTTACAGTTTCAAGTTGAATACCTGAATGCCCATAACTTAACGACTGTATTTTAAATAATAGCATTAACTTAATAATCTCCTTTGGCACTTCCTCTCCTGTACCACAGGCATGCGACATAACCAGATTTTCCTGTAGCTTGGTCAAATTCTTATTACTTATTTTTACATTATATAATGAACCAAAACCTGTGTTAATTCCGTAGATAGGCTTATCATTATTTTTCATTTTCTCATCCAAATACAAACGGCATTTTTTAATATTATTTTGAGATTCTTTCGATAATTTTAATTTTTTATTACTAAAAATAATATCTTGAATTATATATAAATCTAATTGTTTAGAAGAAATAGCGTGGTAAGTATTCATAATTTTAATTTAGTGCAAATTACTTATTTTTTATACAAATTACTGTATTCAAAATTTCTTTTACAATTAGAAATTTGCAAATGTTTTGTTAAAAAATAACTTACTTATTAAAAATTTAATTTTAATAGTATATTTGGTAACTAATTTTTAAATTTTTAAAATGAAAAAAATATTTTTAGTAATTATTACATTATCCATTCTTTCTTGTTCAAAGGAAGAAAAATCTATTGATTATGTAATATTTGGTGGTAAAATTGAAAATCTAGATGGAGGAGAAATTTCTGTCAGAAACAATGAAAAAATTATTAAAGAAATAACTGTTCTTGAAGATGGAACTTTTACTGATACACTACAAAATATTGAATCAGGATATTTTACTTTTAAGTATGGTAATGAAAATTCTAGTTTTTACTTAAAACCAGGGTATAATTTGAATTTAGCTTTAAATACCAATGAATTTGATGAATCCATCAAGTATACAGGGAATGGCAGTATAGAAAACAATTATCTGGCACAAAAATATTTAAATGAAGAGGGCTTAGGTGATTTAAGAGCTTATCAATATTTAGGAACACTAACTGAAAAAGATTTTGTTCATAAAATGGACTCTATCAAACAAATAGATTCTAGTTTCTTAAAGGAACAAAAAGATTTAGATCCAAATTTTAAAACTTTAGAAGAAGCGTCTATCACTTATAAATGGGTTAACCAACTAAATAATTTTGAAGCATATAAAAATTATATATCTGAAGTTAAAGGATTTAAGGTTTCTGCAAATTTTCCCGACTTTGAAAAAGGTTTAAATCTTGAAGATGAAAATTTAATTATTGTAAATAATTACAATATGTATTTAAATAGATATTATTCTAAAAAAGCTGCTGATTTAGTAGAAAAAGATAGTATTGATCATGATTTAGCTTTTTTAAAAACTGTATCAAATGATGTTAAAAGCTCTAAAATAAAAGAACTGTTACTTTACAGCTCAGCTAGATATGGAGTTTCTTTTACCACCAATTTACAAAATTACTATGATATTTTCATGGCAAATTCTACCGATGAAGAGCACAAAAAAGATATTACCGAAAAGTATAACAAACTGATCAAGGTAAGTAAAGGTCAACCTTCACCTAAATTTGTTGATTATGAAAATTATGCGGGTGGAACAACCTCTTTAGATGATCTTAAGGGAAAATATGTTTATGTTGATGTTTGGGCTACTTGGTGTGGACCATGTATACGTGAAATACCTTCATTAAAAAAAATAGAAAAACAATATCACAATAAAAATATTGCTTTTGTAAGTATGAGTGTTGACAGACAAAATGATTATGACAAATGGCGTAAAATGGTAGAAGAGGAAGAATTATCTGGAATACAGTTATATGCTCCAAAAGGTAATAAATCTGAATTTTATACGAATTATGGAATCATGGGAATCCCCAGGTTTATTCTAATTGATCCGGAAGGTAATATTATAAGCTCAAATGCTCCTCGCCCATCATCTAAAAAATTAATAGATACTTTTAATGAATTAGGGATATAAAATTATTTTGAAATAATAAGGTATTAAACCTCAGGGCAAGCCCTGAACCCAATAATAGGAATCGACCCAAGGGTCGAGGTATTTAACCTAGATCCCGCTAATCCCGATAGCCATCGGGAGCGGGATTAGTTCGACT
>JAUWLK010000083.1 GCA_030613745.1 Flavobacteriaceae bacterium
AAAAACTTCAGTTGAACTAATGAATGTTTTAGAAGAGATCAATAAAGGAGGTATCACAATTTTAATGGCAACTCACGATTATGCTTTGATATTAAAATTCCCACATAAAACTATAAAATGTGAAGGAAATAAAGTATTTGAAGTTGTATAACATTTTATGCTTTCGATTTTAATTCCAACATATAATTATTTAGTGGTTTCACTTGTAAAATCACTTCATCAACAGCTTTTAGAGCAAAATATTCCTTTTGAAATTATTTCTTTTGATAATGGCTCAAAATCAAAATTGAATTTAAAAAATGAGGAAATAAATAAAATTAATTTTTGCAAATTTATTTCTTTAAATAAGAATGGAGGTAGAAGTAAAATTAGAAATTTATTGGCCCAAAATGCTAAATATGATTGGCTGCTGTTTTTAGATGCTGATGTACTTCCTGTTTCAGAAAAATTTATTGAAAATTATTTAGAATCAACTAAAATAAAAAATCAAAAAGTTGTTTATGGAGGACTGAAATATGATGATATTAAACCTTCAAAGGATAAATTATTACGTTGGGTTTATGGTAAAAATAGAGAAGAAATTCCTTTAAAAACAAGGAATTTAAATCCAAATCAACACTTTTCTTCAGCTAATTTTTTAATAAATAAAACAGTTTTTAATAAAATTAAATTTGATGAAGGATTGACAAAATATGGTCATGAAGATACACTTTTTGCAATAGATTTAAAAAATAAAAACATTGCTATTCATCAAATTGATAATCCTGTTTTTCACTTAGGATTGGATGTAAATAAAACTTTTATTGAAAAAACAAAAAAAGCTATTGAGAATTTATTGTATTTACAGAAAAAACAAAAAATAAATTCTGATGAAATTAAGCTTTTAAAGAGTTTTAAGAATTTAAAAAAAATTAAATTGAATAGTGTAATTTCTTTTTTTTATAAAAAATGTTCTAAGAAAATGGAATTTAATTTGAATTCTAATAATCCTTCACTTTTGATTTATGATATTTATAAAATAGGGTATTTGTGTAGTATTTATAAAAAGTAGTTTTTTATTTTAGGTTTGTAAAAATTTCTTTTAATTTTTCAGATTCCTTTTCCCAAGTGTACAGATCAGATACTTTATTCAAATTTTCTTTGTATAAATTGTATTGTTTTTGATTGGTAAAAATACCATTGACAATTTCTGCTAACTTTTTAGGATCGTGTGTGTCAGATACATATCCAATAGTATTTTTACTTACCAAATTAGCAATAATTTCTCTGTTAGAAGTCAATATTGGTATTTGACACTGTATGTAATCAAACACTTTATTGGGTAAGCTATATTCATAATTTAGGTTTGTACCTTTATCAAGTGACAAGCCTAAGTCAGCAATTTTGGTGTATTCTATTAGCTCATTATAAGGCATTTTCTTTTTAATAAAAACTTTTCCCTCTATATTATATTTGGTTTTTAATTTTTTTAATTTATCAAAAACATCACCACTACCAATAATATATAAAATAGTATTATCAAGGTATTGCATCATTGCTAAAGCTTCTTCAGCACCTCTGTCAATATTAATTCCACTACCCTGTAGAATCAGCATTTTTTTATTTCCTTTTATTTTTTCAGCAAGTAAAGTATCAATACTTTTATTTTTAAGTTTTGGAGCTATATTTCTAATAACTTTAACAGGAATTTTATATTTTTCAAAGTAAATTTTAGCAATTTTAGCATTGACAGTATATACGGTTTTAAGCTTAGGAAAAATAAATTTTTCAACACCCAACCAAAAATTTCTAATTTTAGGACGGGATATTAGCTCTGGAAATTCTGTAAATAATTCATGACTGTCTTAAACTAACTTTTTTGAGAATATCTTACTAATTAAATAATTTGGTAAAAGTGTATCTAAATCATTTGCCAAAAGAATATCTTTTTTTAAAAACAACAGATTTAAAAATAGACGAATATTATATTCAGCATAAAATAAAAAACCATTTTTAAAAAGAAGTCTCATTCTAATGGTTTTATAACCTCTTTTTAGAGGCAGGCTATCAGGTAACAACCTGCCAATCAATAAAATATCAAAATTTAACTTTTGTAATGTGGTACAGATTTTTTTAATCCGTTGGTCAGATACTAAATCATTTGTTACTGAAATTATAATTCGCTGCAATTTTATTCGCTTTAAAATTAATCAATATTTATTTGGATTATTTATAAGGTAAAAACTTTAAATATATATATTTGCTAAACTAACCAAAATACTCTAATTACATGCTTGATTTAAAAATCCTAATAAACAATTATGAATTTGAGTAAACCAGAAGATAAAAAATATTGGTATGCAATTTTCACAAAACCTAGAGCTGAAAAAAAAGTACACCAAAGGATGATAGATAGTGATATTGAAGCTTTTTTACCTTTGGTAAAAACTGTTAGGCAATGGAGTGATCGAAAGAAAACGATTCAAATTCCTTTAATATCTTCTTATGTATTTGTTTATATGCTTGAAAAAGATTTGAATCAAACCTTACCAATTCAAGGAACAGTTAATGTTTTAAAACATCTTGGTAAACCTGCAAAAGTTAGAGATATTGAAATTGAGAATTTAAAAATTTTAAGCGATAGTAATGAAAGTTTTGAAATTGATAATTCAATCAAAGTTTTAAAAGGAGAAGTCGTTGAAGTTTTAAAAGGACCATTTATGGGATTGATAGCAACTTGTGAAAAAACTAGTGGAAATCATCGTGTAATTGTTAAAATTGATTCATTAGGGAGTTGCATTATAGTTAATGTTCCATTAAGCTATTTAAGGAAAATTGAAAATAAATCAGTAGTTTAAAAAACACAAAATTTTATAAATGTCAGATGTTAAAAATAAAACGATATTAGTAACCGGAGGTGCAGGATTTATTGGGTCAAATCTTTGTGAAGTTTTATTACAAAAAGGAAATAAAGTAGTTTGCTTAGATAATTTTTCTACTGGAAAACGAAAAAATATCCAAGAATTTCTTTCTAATGAGAATTTTACATTAATTGAAGGCGACATCAGAAATTTAAAAGACTGTAAAAAAGCTACTAAAAATACCGATTTTGTTTTACATCAAGCAGCATTAGGTTCAGTACCACGTTCAATTGCTGATCCAATAACAACTAATGAAGTTAATATATCAGGATTTTTAAATATGTTGGTTGCTGCAAGAGATGCTGGAGTAAAAAGGTTTATTTATGCCGCAAGTTCTTCAACTTATGGTGATTCAGATTCTTTACCAAAAGTTGAAGATAAAATAGGTAAACCACTTTCACCTTATGCAATAACTAAATATGTAAATGAACTTTATGCTGATATTTTTTATAAAACATATGGTCTAAATACAATAGGTTTGAGATATTTTAATGTATTTGGAAGAAAGCAAGACCCTAATGGGGCATATGCTGCTGTAATTCCAAAATTTGTAAAACAATTGATAGATCATGAATCACCTGTTATCAATGGTGATGGAGAGTTTTCCAGAGATTTTACTTATATTGAAAATGTTATTCAAATGAATTTATTATCACTTAGCACTTCAAACCCTGAGGCTTTAAATACTGTTTATAATGTTGCCTATGGGCAAAGAGCAACGCTAAATGAATTGGTTAGTGCTTTGAAATCTTCATTAAGTCCGTTTGATAAGAATATTAAGAATATTGATATAAAATATGGACCAGTAAGAGATGGAGATATTCCACATTCATTAGCGTCTATTGATAAAGCAAAAAAATTATTAGGATACAATCCAATTTTTTCTTTAAAAAAAGGTTTAGAAGAAGCGATACAATGGTATTGGAAAAATTTAAAATAATAAAATGAATTTAACAGTTATAGGAACCGGGTATGTTGGTTTGGTTACTGGTACTTGTTTTTCAGAAATGGGAAATAATGTTACTTGTATAGATATTGATAAAAAAAAGATAGCAAATTTAAAAAAAGGGATTATTCCAATTTTTGAACCAGGATTGAAACCAATGGTATTAAAAAATATAGAAAATAATAGTTTACATTTTAGCACAAAATTAAATGATGGTTTAAAAAATGCAGAAGTCGTATTTATAGCTGTAGGAACTCCTATGGGAGAAGATGGTTCAGCAGATTTACAATATGTTTTGGGTGTCGCCAAACAATTAGGTCAAGAAATGCAAAAACCATTGATTGTTGTTGATAAATCTACAGTTCCAGTAGATACAGGTGATAAAGTTGAAGCAACAATTCAAAAAGAATTAGATAAAAGAGGTGTAAATATTGAATTTCATGTGGTATCTAACCCAGAGTTTTTGAAAGAAGGCGCTGCAGTTCAAGATTTTATGAAACCAGATAGAATTGTGATTGGTGCAAAAAGTGAAATAGCTTTTGATAAAATGAAAGATTTATATGCTCCTTTTACACATAATCATGATCGTATAATTACTATGGATATCCGTTCAGCTGAAATGACTAAATATGTTGCAAATGCAATGCTGGCTACTAAAATTTCATTTATGAATGAGGTAGCAAATATTTGTGAATTGGTTGGCGCTGATGTAAATCAAGTTAGAATTGGTATAGGTTCTGATACCAGAATTGGATATAGTTTTATTTATCCAGGTAGTGGTTATGGAGGATCTTGTTTTCCTAAAGATGTAAAAGCTTTGCAAAAAATAGCTGAAGAAAAAGGATATAAGGCAAATTTAATTTCTTCTGTTGAAGAAGTAAATAACCGCCAAAAAATGGTCATTGCTAATAAAGTTGTAAAAAGATTTGGGAACGATTTAACCGGAAAAACTTTTGCTTTATGGGGCTTAGCGTTTAAACCTGAAACAGATGACATGAGAGAAGCTCCAGCAATTTACACCATAAAAGACTTGGTTAAAAGAGGAGCAAAAATTAAAGCGTATGATCCAAAAGCGATGAAAGAAGCACAATCTTTTTATTTAAAAGACGTTAAAAATATTGCTTATTTTAATTCTAAATATGAAACGCTACAAAATGTAGACGCCATGATATTGCTGACTGAATGGAAAGAATTCCGTTCACCTGATTTTGAAGAATTAAAGTCACAAATGAAGAAACCTATAATATTTGATGGTAGAAATCAATACAGTAATTTAAGTTTAGAAAAAAAAGGATTTGAATACTTTCAAATAGGAAAAATTACTTAAAATAAGTTGTAAGTTTTATGATAATTGTATTTACAGCTAGAATTTTTAAATTAAATAAGTATATTCGTTAATTAAAACCCCCTCGTTATGAAAAAAATTATTACAATTATTTTTGCCACAATTTTTTTAGTTTCTTGTGCTTCAAAGGAAGATATAGTGTATTTTAACGGTATAAACAGTTCTGACAATATTATTGGTTTAGAAAGTTATTCACCTACATATCATATAGAAGATGAATTGATAATCGTTGTAAATGCTTTAGACCCTGAAGCTGCAAGACCTTTTAATAAAGTTACTGTTAATGTTTCTCAGGATATGATTGATGCAAGAGGAAGAGAAAGATTACTAACATACAGAGTTGATTCTGAGGGAAATATTAATTTTCCTGTATTGGGAAAAATAAAGCTTGCAGGATTAAATAGAGAGCAAGCCACAAAATTTATTCAAAAAAAATTGACAGATTATATCAAAGATCCAATTGTGGATATTGAAACTGTAAATTATAAAATTACAGTACTGGGAGAAGTTAGCAGACCAGGAACATATACAACTACTAATGAGCGAATTACATTGCTTGAAGCATTGGCTATGGCGGGAGATTTGACCATTTATGGAGAAAGAGAAAACGTATTGGTTATTCAGGATTATGATGGTAAAAAAACATATACCCGAGTTAACTTAAAATCTAATGAATTATTTGAATCACCTGTTTATTATTTATCACAAAATGATGTGGTTTATGTTGAGCCAAATAAAACGCAAGCAAAAGCATCATCAATTGGACCTAGTACAAATGTTATATTCTCAACCTTAGGTATTCTTTTATCAACAACAGCCCTTATTCTAACTATTATTAATTTAAATAATTAAAAAAATTTAAAATCCATAAATTTTAAAACCTAGATGTTTATTTAGGCACTTTCACAAGTGCATAAATATTTGTATATCAATTAAATAAGTTGTATATTAGATAGAACAAAACCCCGAAAATGAGCTGTATACTCAAAAATCGGGGTTTTAATTTATCAAGTATGTCTAAATTACAAAGAATCTCCGATTTACAGTACGAATTTTCATTTTTAAATCCATCAGATAATTTTGATCATTATTTCACTGGTTTTTTATCGAGTGATTTAGGAAAAATATACACAGCTCTTCCATGGGATGAATTGGTGTCAGTTTTTAAGATTAAAGAATCTATAAAAGGCACAAAGAATTATTTTAGTCCAAGGGGTAAACTAGCCTTGATGTTTTTAAAACACTATGCTTGTTGTTCTGATAAGCGATTAATAGAGCAACTTAACGCTAATATTGATTATCAATTTTTTTGTGATATTCATTTAGGGCATAATCGTTTGACGAATTATAAAATTATAAGTCAGATTCGTTGTGAACTATCTAAAAGATTAAAAATATCCAAAGTTGAAAAAGTACTTTACAATAATTGGTCACAGTACATAAAAGACAAGCACAGTATTACAACAGACGCAACGTGTTATGAGAGCGAAGTTCGCTATCCTACGGATCAAAAATTACTTTGGGAATCTGTACACTGGACCTATCACCAGATGAAAACACTTTGTAAATCATTGAGGATAAAACTTCCAAGAACAAAATATATTAAATGGAACAAACGATATATTAGCTATAGTAAAACCCGTAGAAAAACATATAAAAATCGACAAAAACTTACCAGGTCATTATTGTGGTTATTAGAAAAAGTAAACAAGGAGTTGGGTATTATAGAAAGGCAATATGATTTTGAGATGCCTAAATTATATTATGAGCGAAGAATAATAATAAAGAAAGTTTATAGACAACAGAAGCAATATTTTAAGACAGGAAATCCTCCTAAGAATAGAATCATAAGTATATCTAAATCATATCTTCGGCCAATTGTAAGGGGTAAGGAAGTAAAACCTGTTGAATTTGGTGCAAAAGTAAATAAGCTTCAAATTGATGGTATTAATTTTATAGAACATATCAGCTTCGATGCTTTTAATGAAGGAACTCGTTTTAAAAGTACAATTTACAAAGCACAAGGTCTTACCAAAACAAGAGTGAAATTAGCAGGAGCAGATGCAATTTATGCCACCAACAAGAATAGAGTCTTTGCTACAAGCAATAAAATACAAACTGACTTTAAACCCAAAGGCAGACCTTCAAAGCATCGCAAACAACAAGTCCAGTTAGCGAAAATGATCACCAAGGAACGAGCAACTAGATTGGAAGGTAGTTTTGGAAAGGAGAAAGAACATTATCATTTAAAAAAAATCAAAGCTAAAACAAAGAAAACAGAAATTCTTTGGATCTTCTTTGGAATCCATACTGCAAATGCTTTAGAAATTGGTAGAAGAAAGCAACATCAGACTCTTGAACGGGTAGCCTAATTTTATAAATTTTAACTTTCTGTAGGATAACTATCTCTTGATGATACGTAAAATCCTCAAATCGATTTTCAATCCATAGAAATGAATAAATCCAGATGATTTTATGAAAATTATCTGGATATATTTTAATGATTTTTATAAATCAGTTTACTTCTGAAAGTGCCTATTTACACCTAGGTTTTTTCAATATATTTTATATCAATTGTTATTTCAGCAAACTGCCGGAACATTTCACTTACACCACAGTAGCGATCTTGAGATAATTTAATTGCTTTTTCAATTTTATCTTTTTTGAATTCTTTTCCGTAGAAACGGTATTCTATATGAACTTTTTTATAGTATTTAGGATGTTCATCAGTTAATTCACCATTTACATCAATTTCCAAGCCTTTTACTTCAGCACGCATTTTTTTCAAAAGAGAAATAACATCCATTCCGGTACAACCAGCTAATGAAGTAAGCATTAAAGCTTTTGGTCTAACCCCTAGATATTGCCCACCAACATCTTCAGCTGCATCAATTTTAAAGCTTCCTCCTAAGCTTTCGGCATTAAAAAGCATATTACCTTGCCATTGTGTTTTTATTTTGTTTGTCATTTATTTAAATTTTTAAAACGACAAATTTAAATAAATTATATTTGTCTTTATATTAATTCTTATAAAAATGCCACTAGTAAAACCATTATCACCAGATGCAAATCAAGAAGTTAAAAAATTAGCCGACTTCTTTAATGAAACACTTGGATTTTGTCCAAATAGCGTACTAACCATGCAAATTCGTCCAGAAATTGCGACTTCGTTTATAAATTTAAACAAAGCAGTTATGGCTAATCATGGTAAAGTAACGTCTGCTTTAAAACGATTAATTGCTTATTTGAGTAGCAATGCAAGTGGTTGCCGTTATTGTCAGGCACATGCTATTTTAGCCGCAGAACGTTATGGAGCAAAACAAGAACAATTACAAAATGTTTGGGAATATAAAACCCATTCTGCTTTTAGTGAAGCTGAGCGAGCAGCTTTAGATTTTGCTATTGCCGCTTCTGTTATTCCTAATAATGTGAATGATAAAATTAAAACTAATTTGCACAAATATTGGAATGAAGGCGAAATAGTTGAAATGCTAGGTGTAATTTCTCTTTTTGGATACTTAAACCGTTGGAATGATTCTATGGGAACGACTTTAGAAGAAAATGCAATTTCTTCTGGAAATAAATATTTAGATAAAAATAATTGGGAAGTGGGAAAACATGTGTAACTTAGTTATTAGTCCCGATGGTTATCGGGATTAGATCACTACGCTTTTAGGCATTAGATTAAACCTCACCATTTGGCGAGGTTTTTTTGTTAAAAAACTCAATGTTTATATGGGTGTGAAGTACTATGTGAAAACCTGTCCTATTTTAAGAATTTCATTTTACGGAATTTTGTTTTTTAACAGATTGTTAAACAGATAATTTCTTATGTCCAAAAAATTTTGGCATAAGAAATTAGTTTAGCAACAAATAAATTCAAGACAATGGAAAAGTATTTTATATTATTAGCAATTGGGACTATTTTAAAGGTATTAAGATTAGGTAAATTGATAAGATTAATTACATTAAGAATTTTATATCCGAATGCAACGATAGAACAAGTTGAAAGTTTTGAAAAACACACAAAACAAAATATCTATATTCAGTGGATAAAAAAGGATGAAAAATCTGAATAATTTATTTTTTCCCTCCAACCACAATCACAATCTCACCTTTTGGTGGTTTGTTGGTGTAATATTCTAGTACTTCTTTAACCGTACCACGTACAGTTTCTTCATACAATTTTGTCAATTCACGTGAAACAGAAACTTGTCTATCTTCACCAAAATATTCTACAAAATGACTTAATGTTTTTATAAGTTTATGAGGAGATTCATAAAAAATTATGGTTCGAGTTTCTTCTGCTAATATTTTTAATCGAGTTTGTCGCCCTTTTTTTACAGGTAAGAATCCTTCAAATACAAATTTATCATTTGGCAAACCACTATTTACTAATGCAGGCACAAATGCTGTTGCACCAGGTAAACATTCAACTTCAATATTGTTTTTTATACAGGCTCTTGTCAATAAAAATCCGGG
>JAUWLK010000152.1 GCA_030613745.1 Flavobacteriaceae bacterium
AGTTGATCTTTAGCTGTTCTACCTGCAATAGTACAATACACACCATCTGCCCCAAGAGGTACAGAACCTTCAACACAAAGAATATATTCACCATGATATTTTTCCATAGTTGCATGTTTTGCTGCTTCTGCTTGGTGACCTGAAGCAGCCATCAATGTTTCGGTATAATCCAAAGAAATATTATCTAAAATAATATCTGCCACTATTGGATGATCAGATCGTATAAAAGATTCGCTACAACAAGTACACTCTTGATAGTGTTCCCAGATAACGGGAAGCCTGTAAGTAGTTTCTAATGATTTTGCCACTTGACCCACCATAGTGTGTTCAAAGCCCATATAGGCTGTTATAAAAGCTGCAAACTTCATAAAATCTCTTCGACTGTAACCTTTTCTTATTGCACTTTCATAATAAGTTTCTTTTACTCCTTTTTTTGTTGCCATAACTAAAATTTAATTAAAAAAAGACCATTTAATTTATACTTGATTCAAAAGGTAATGACATTAAAATTATGTAATAATAGTCACATTTGCAACATAACTAGCTTATTTATAATGAATTAAAATAATTAATACATGATATAAATCATACTTTTTTTCTTATATTATTTTATATTGTAATTCCATAATTTTACATACAAAAATTATATAAAATTTATAACCATTCATTATGCACGAACTCTCCATAGCTTTAGGTATTGTAAAAATTGCAGAAAATGAAACAGCTAAAGCTAAAGCCAATAAAGTAGATTTGATTGAACTTGAAATTGGTACTTTGGCTGGTATTGAATTTGATTCGTTAGATTTTGTTTGGTCTTCTGCAGTTAAAGATACTGTTTTAGAAAAAGCAGTTAAAAAAATAACTATTATCAAAGCTCAGGCAAAATGTATAGATTGCGATACTGTTTTTGATATAAATTTTGTTTATGATTCTTGCCCAAAATGCAACAGTTTTTTAAAAGGAATTATTAAAGGAAAAGAACTGAGGGTAAAAGCATTAGAAGTTTCTTAATCCCTACTAATTAATATTAAATTCTTTCAAATATTTTTGGTATAATAACCTATACTCTTCAAACTATTTTATGTTTTTCTAACTATTTATTAATTCTGCATTAAATGACATTTGTCATTTAATTAATATTTATTCAGAGCTACATTTGTTACACATTATGTCATATTTTTTTATTATGGAAAAACAAAATAACCTCCCTTCAAGAAACTATTTGATGAGTATTTTGTGGGATATTCAAAAAAAGAGAAGATTCATCAGTCGTGATGCTATCACTAAAATTGCACAAGAATTTGGAATGTCAAGAATGGAATTAGAAGGCGTGATAACTTTCTACCATTTCTTTCATAGAACTGATTGTGGTAAAAACACTATTTACCTTAATAATTCTATAATTTCAAAGCATGCTGGAATGGATAAAATAAAAACTGCTTTTGAGAAGACTATAGGAATCCAAACTGGAAAAGTTACTGATGATAAAATGTTTGGCTTATTTGAAACAGCCTGTATTGGCTTAAGTGATCAAGAGCCTGCTTGTTTAATCAATTTTCAACCCTTTACAAATTTGACACCAAACAAAGTCAAAGAAATTATTTCACAAATTAAAAATGGAAAAAAGCCTTCTGAGATTTGTGACACACCCAAAAGTATTATTCAATACACACCTAAAAGTGATAAAATAGTTTTTTTTAAACCTTATACTCCATATTCTTCTTTATCTTTTTTGAAAAAATACAATCCAAAAGAAATTATTGACCTAGTAATAGAGTCTAAATTAGCAGGTCGTGGTGGTGCCTTTTTTCCAACAGGATTAAAATGGCAATTCTGCCGTTTAAACAAATCAGACCAAAAATATATTATTTGCAATGCTGATGAAGGAGAACCAGGCACTTTTAAAGATAGAGTTTTAATTGAGGAACACCCTGAATTACTTATTGATGGAATGCTTTTTGCCGCCTATGCAGTTGGTGCAACAATAGGAGCTATCTATCTTAGAGCAGAATATCGATATCTAAGACCTAAGTTAGAAAAACTTTTGTCCAAATATCGAAAAGATAGAAAATTAGGGAAACAAATTAATGCAAAAACACCTTTTGATTTTGATATTTATATACATTTAGGAGCTGGAGCTTATGTTTGTGGAGAAGAAACAGCAATGATTAGCTCAATGGAAGGTAAAAGAGGTGAACCTAGCACTAAGGAATTCTTTCCTGTTGAAAAAGGTTTTAATAACAAGCCAACCATAGTAAATAATGTGGAAACTCTTTGTGCAATTCCTAGAATTTTTGAGATGGGCGTTAATAAATGGTTAACACTTGGAACCCATATGACACCTGGAACTAAACTAATTAGTGTTTCAGGAGATTGTAAAAAACCTGGTATTTATGAAATTGAATGGGGCATGAAAATAAAAAATTTCTTAACCCTAATTGAAGCACAAGATCCCAATTACATTTTATTTAACGGATTCTCTGGAGAATGTTTATCTACTCATGATTTTGATAGAGAGATATCAGGAGAAAACCTGTTAGCTGAACATATTAAATTTAATATTAATGACCCTATGGAATATAGGTATAAAATGAGTGCAGTTGGAATTAGAAGTGGTGGTTCATTTATGGTTTTTAACAAAAAAAGGGATTTAATGAGTATTTTAAAAAATGTAAGTGATTTTTTTGTTGCAGAATCTTGCGGTATTTGTGTCCCTTGCAGAACTGGAAATTTTCTTTTAAATAAAAAAATTAACAAGATAATTTTAGGCCATGCAGAAAAAAAGGATTTACAAGATATCAAAGAATGGAGTCATATTATCAAAACAACAAGTCGTTGTGGATTAGGTAAAATGTCATCTAATTTACTAATTGATACTATCCATAAATTTCCTGATGTTTTTGAAAAAAAGTTTTCTGAAAACACTGATTTTAATAAAGCATTCAATCTAGAAAATGCGGTAGCCGAATATGACAAAATTATTAACGAAATAACTTCTGATTATGAATAAAATAGTCAACCTAACAATAGATGGCAAAGCTACACAAGCCATTGAAGGAACAAACTTAATAGATGTTGCCAAAGATAATAAGGTAAATATACCTACTTTATGCTATTTTAAAGAACTCAATCCTTTAGGAACCTGTAGAATTTGTACAGTAAAAATTAATGGAAAACACACTACAGCCTGTACTCAAGAAGTAAGTGAAGGTATGTCTATCGAAGTAAACACACCAGAGTTGCTAGATTTCAGAAAAGCAATTATAGAAATGCTCTATGCAGAAGGTAATCACTTCTGCCCTAGTTGTGAAAAAAGTGGTAATTGTGAAATGCAAAACCATGCTTATGAAATGGGACTTACCGTAAGTCGTTATCCTCATGTGTTTAGTGATAAAATTGTTGATTTTACACCAAAACGTATGATAATGGAATCTAACCGTTGTATTTTATGCAAACGCTGTGTTGAGGAGATTAAATCACCTGATGGTAAAAATGTTTTTTCATTTGTACAAAGAGGTGTTAAAACCAGAGTTCATATTGACTATGAACAAGAGGCTAAGTTAAGTGAATCTGAAGCCCTACATGCTATGAATATTTGTCCGGTTGGCGCCATTTTAATAAAAGGTGTAGCACACGAACAACCATTTGGTGATCGCAAATATGATTTTTTAGGAAAAGATGTTATCCATTCTTTAAAAAATGGAAAAGTAAAAAAAGAAGATCATGAAAAATTTATTGTTGCAACTACATCTCTCGCAGGCTGCTTTGGATGTCACATGTCTCTTTTAGATATTGATACCGATATTTTAGATATTTTTGAAATTGTTGAGTTCAATAAATCACCGTTAACCGATATTAAAGCATTTAGTAAACGATGTCATGTCGGCCTTATAGAAGGTGGTTGTGCAAATACTGAAAATGTACATGTATTACGAGAGTTTCGTAAAAAATGTGATATTTTAATTGGTTTTGGAGAGTGTGCCATAATGGGTGGTATCCCTGCTATGAGAAATTTTATTCCTCTCCAAGAGTGCATAGAAGAATCTTATTTAAATGGTTTAACCAGTGAAATTGGAGCTGATATAATTCCAGCACATGAAGACCTTCCAAAATTATTAAATAATGTATATCCGTGTAACGAAGTTGTGAAAATAGATTATTATATACCGGGTTGCCCTCCAAATGCACAACATATTTGGAAAGTAGTTAAAAGTATTTTGCTAGGGGAAGAGTTTTCAATTACGCATGATGAATTTAAATATGATTAAATAAAAAAACAAATAACAAAAAAACATAAATTATAATTTATGTTTTGGTAATTGAAATTTGGAATTTAAAAAAAATATTATGTCACAAAAATTAGTAATAAATCCCGTAACAAGAGTTGAAGGACATGGTAAAGTAACCGTTCACTTAGACGAAAATAATAAAGTAACAGACGCTAAATTTCACATTATTGAATTTAGAGGATTTGAACGTTTTATTCAAGGACATCCTTATTGGGAAGCACCAGTATTGGTACAACGCCTATGTGGTATTTGCCCTGTAAGTCATCACTTGGCCGCTGCAAAAGCTATTGACCAAATTGTAGGTATAGAACCTGAGGATCTGTCAATACCTGCACAAAAAATAAGAAAATTATTACATTTCGGACAAGTTTTTCAATCACATGCACTACATTTTTTCTATTTAGCTTCACCCGATTTACTTTTAGGTGTTGAATCTGATCCCTTAAAAAGAAATGTAGTTGGTGTTGCTATGGAATACCCTGAATTAGCAAAAAAAGGAATCTTGATGCGAAAATTCGGTCAAGAGATTATTAAACTGGTTGCAGGTAAACGTATTCATGGTATTTCTACAATACCAGGTGGTGTTCATAGAAGAATTAACGCAAAAGAACGTGCCTATTTTTTAGATGACAAAGAAATTCCTTCCATAGATACAATGATTAAATGGTCTGTTGAAATAATTGACTTTATGAAATCATATCATATTACAAATAAGGTATTTTTAGATTCATTTGCCAAGTATCCTTCCGGACATTTAGGTTTAGTTAATAAAAAAAATGGATTCTTAGAACTTTATGATGGTGTTTTGAGAGCAACTGATGCAGAGGGAAATATCACTTTAGATGATATTCCAAATGATGACTACAACCAATATTTCTACGAAAATGTTGAAAAATGGACTTATTTAAAATTTCCATATCTAAAACATTTAGGTAAAGAAAAAGGATGGAATCGTGTTGGTCCATTAGCAAGATTAAATGTTTGTGAAGGAATCGAAACTCCATTAGCAGAGCAAGAACGATTAGATTTTAAAGCAATTACAAATGGTGGAATAAACAATATGACCATGCATACTCATTGGGCGAGATTAATAGAAGTATTGTATTGTGCTGAAATGATGAAAAAATTACTTGAAGATGATGATATTTTAAGTAATGATCTAACAAGAAAAGGAGAAAGGAGAAAAGTAGGTATTGGAATTATAGAAGCACCTCGCGGCACATTAATTCACCATTACGAAGTAGATGATAAAGATCGTATAACACGTTGTAATCTTATTGTTTCCACTACACATAATAATGAACCTATGAATCAAGCAGTTCGTTGGGTAGCCGACAATGTATTAGATGGAAAAAGTAAGATTACCGAAGGTATGATGAATCAGGTTGAAGTTGCTATAAGAGCATACGATCCTTGCTTGAGTTGTGCTACACATGCTATGGGTCAAATGCCCTTAAATTTACAATTAATTGATCATTATGGGAATGTGATTGATGAGAGGATTAAAAATTAGGTAGTAGGAAAATAATAAATAACAATGAAAAAAAACAAAAAAACACTCCTTTTTGGTATTGGGAACTGTGGTCGGGCAGATGATGGTTTAGGTTGGGCTTTTTTGGATAAAATAAAGCCTCATCTACCTAATAATTATGACTTCGAGTATCGATATCAATTACAAGTGGAAGATGCCGAACTAGCTACACAATATCAAACGGTAATTTTTATTGATGCTCATAAGAATTTTTTTGAAAAAGGTTTTGTTTGGGAAGCATGTAATCCCAAAGCAACAGATAGCTTTACTTCTCACGAACTAGAACCACAATCAGTACTATATTTAACAGACACTATTTATAATAAACAACCAAAAGCATTTATATTAGGGATTACTGGTGAAAATTTTTGTCTTGCATTAGGATTATCTGAATCTGCGGAAATAAATTTATTACACGCTTTAGATTTCTTTAATGAAAAAATACTAAATTTGGTAAACTAAATATTAGAATTATGTGTGGAACTTGTGGTTGCGGAAGTGAAGAAAACAGAGTAAGCATTCTAAATCCATTAGAAATAAATGATCATAAACATGATGATCACGAACACCACCACCTTCATGATGATGGTCATTCTCACAGTCATGATCACAATCATAACCATACTCACGACCACCACCACAAAACAGTTTTAGAAGTTGAACAAGACATCTTGCAACACAATGAAGTCATGGCTGCAAGAAACAAAGGCTATTTTGAAGCTAAAAATATATTTGCTTTAAATTTAGTAAGCTCTCCTGGTTCTGGTAAAACAGCTTTATTAGAAAGAACCTTACAAGAATTAAAAGAAAAAATCACCTTTTATGTTATTGAAGGAGATCAGCAAACTTTAAATGATGCTAACAGAATAGCAGCAATTAAAATTCCCGTTATTCAAATAAATACAGGAA
>JAUWLK010000210.1 GCA_030613745.1 Flavobacteriaceae bacterium
GAGGCAGAGAGTTTGAAAATTCGATTAGTATTGATTATTTAAGTAGGTTGAATGAACGATATGAAGCATGGATCTCAACTTATACAAAAGGAAAATTATTAATTATTGATGTTGATAATTTGGATATTGTTGATAGTCGGGAAGATTTAGGTTCCGTTATTGACAGAATTGATGCCCAAATTCATGGATTATTTTAAATAGTAAGAGAACAGCTTATAAAACAAAAAACTCCTAAATATTTAGGAGTTTTTTGTTTTATAAGTAAATTATAATTTTACTTTTTCAAATTTTTCATTACATCTCCTTTTAAAGTAGAATAGTTAATCTTAAGAGCATTGATATTTCTTAACTCTTCTTTAATATCAGTAATTGTACCAACACTTGAATTTATATCTGCTTTAATTGATGTTGTTAAAAGCGGAATCTCATCTTCTGGATGTGTTTCTCTTTCAGCAAAAATAAAATATTTTATATCTTTTACATCTGAAATTCTATCATTCAATTGTATTTTATCACCACCCTGTCCTTTAACTTTACCAACATAAATATAACTTACCAAACTTTTTCGCTCTAATTTTTTAATTTCAGTTGCAAATGGAAGCTGTGGTTTTTGAATTTTTAAAGTAGTTTCACGCATCACCGTGGTTACCATAAAAAAGAACAATAACATAAATACAATATCTGGTAAAGATGCCGTAGATATCGCTGGCATACCTTTTTTCTTCTTTCTAAACTTTGACATAAAATATTACTTTGTTGGTTCTGCTTCAGAAATAATCTGAGGATATTTCTTTTTAATATTATCTATCTTATCTTTTAAACTCTTAGATGGACTATTTTTATTATCTTTTAATAGTTTGGTGTAAGTTACACCATACATTTTTTTTGATAATCGATTTCTTAATTCCGTATATGCTCCAACTAATTCGTTTTGTACAGAAATATAAGTACCGTAAGAAGTACCTCTATCACTCTCTAAAGATATAACTGCCTTGTTTGGATGGTCTGATGAAGCTGGATCTTTAGCTCCTTCACACCAATCACAATTAGCAGGTTCTGCTCCGTCAATTGGATTTCCTAAACCTCCACCATTATCAATAAATTTTATAGCTTCTTCGCGTAATTTATCAACTGTCATATAAATTTCTCCTTCAACTAATATATTATTCTTACGATTTACAGTAACAACAAATACATTTTTTTCTTTTAGCTTAGGACGATCCTGATTTTCAGGTTGTTTTTCAGGTAATTTACGAGATATCCCTGTATCCACATCCATCGTAGTTGTTACTAAGAAAAATATGAGTAGCAAGAAAGCAATATCTGCCATTGATCCTGCGTTAATTTCCGGTAAATCTCTTCTTGCCATAATATTATTTTGATATTAGTGTTTTAACAAAACCTCCGAAAATAACCAATAATCCTACAGCTCCTAAAATTAAAGAGTACCAAATACCTGTACTCACCCATTTAGATGTAGCTCCTGCTGCACCATCTTTTAACATTTGACCAGAAGAGCCAAACGTAGCTCCATCATCTGCCATAACATAGGATATTACCAATACTACACCTAATGCTGCTAAAGAAATTAAAGTCTTTTTAAGTAAATTAGGATGTTTTATTAAATTCCATAATGAAAATAATACTGATATAACTGCAGTAATAATTAAAACTATTTTAGCAAAAGTTATATATGGAGATACCAAACTGTTTTGTACGTCAACATTATGTTTAACAACGTCATCTCCTTCCATAATTATCCTAATTAAGAAATAAATAGCAACAATACCAATTATTCCAGTAATTATAGATAATATTTTTGATAATTTATCATTCATAATTATTATATTATTTATTTCTGATCAAAAGATCAACTAATTTAATTGAAGCATCTTCCATACTATTAACTATACCATCTATTATAGATATAATATAATTATAAAAAATTTGAAGAATAATTGCTACAACTAAACCAAATACTGTTGTTAATAATGCTACTTTAATACCACCTGCTACTACTGCCGGAGAAATATCACCTGCTGCTTCAATTGAATCAAATGCACCAATCATACCAATTACTGTTCCCATGAAACCAAGCATTGGAGCTAAAGAAATAAATAATGATAACCAAGAAACATTTTTTTCTAATAATCCCATTTGTACACCACCATAAGATACAACTGCTTTTTCTGCCGCATCAACTCCTTCGTCCATTCTATCTAATCCTTGATAAAATATTGATGCTACAGGACCTTTGGTATTTCTACATAATTCTTTAGCAGCTTCAACTCCACCTGAACTCATAGCTTCTTCAACATCTTTTACTAATTTATTGGTATTAGTTCTTGCCATATTTAGATAAATAATTCTTTCGATGGCAATAGCTAAACCTAAAATTAATGTTACTAATACAATTCCCATAAAGAAAGGGCCACCTTCAATAAAACGTAGTTTCAGTTCTTGGTGAAAAGTTAGGTTTTCAGTGACTGCTTCTGCTTGTGCATAAATGTTTTGAGCTGAGCTTAAAAACAATAATCCTGCAACTGTTAGGATAGTAGATACTTTTTTCATTTTTGTAAATCTTTTATTAAATTTAGTTAACGGGTTAAAGATATAAAATTTTATTATAAAACACACTATGCGGAGAGAAAGGGATTCGAACCCCTGTTACGATTTCTCATAAACACGCTTTCCAAGCGTGCGCCTTAAGCCACTCGGCCACCTCTCCAAATATGTCAAAAATTCATATCGGAACGGCAAGTAACAAAAAAATATTTATATGAAAAACTTTTTTAGTAAAAAACTAACTCATTTCTCCTCTTAAAGCTGTTTCAAATAACTTTTTAAACTTATTTTGAGCAATATTTTCACCAATGAGGTACATCAATTTTGCTATTGCTGATTCTGTTGTAATATCTTTTCCATCTATTATTCCTAGTGATTTTAAATGATTGCTCGTTTCATAATGACCTAAAAGAACGCTTCCGTTAATACACTGACTTACATTTACAATAGCTATATTTTTTTTTAATGCTTTTTGAATTAAATTGATAAACCATTTCGAAGTTGGAGCATTACCTGCTCCAAAAGTTTCTAAAACTACACCTTTTAAATCTGAAATTTCTAAAATACTTTTTACGACTTCTTTATTTATACCAGGAAATAATTTTAAAATAACAATATTTGTATTAAAAATTTTTCTAACAATTAATGTTTTATTTTGTGTTACTTTTTTCAAAACATTATTATTAAAATATAAATGTACACCACTTTCTCCAAGCTCAGGATAATTAGGAGAATTAAATGCTTCAAATTGACTGGCGCTTACTTTTGTGGTACGATTGGCTCGATATAATTTATATTCAAAATACAAACATACCTCACCTATTTTTGGTAAATCACCATCTCTTGTTGCGGCAATTTGTATTGCTGTTATTAAATTTTCTTTAGCATCTGTTCGTAAATCTCCTATTGGGAGTTGTGAACCTGTAAAAATTACAGGTTTACTTAAATTTTCAAACATAAAACTTATTGCAGAAGCTGTGTATGACATAGTGTCTGTTCCACTTAAAACTACAAATCCATCAATTTTATGATAATGTTTTTCTATAATTTTAGCTATTTTTACCCAATATTTCGGGCTCATATTAGAGGAGTCTATTGGATTGTCAAAAGAAATCGTTTGTATAACACAATCTAACAAATTCAATTCGGGTATTTTTTCCTTAATCTGATCAAAATCAAATGCTTTTAAAGCATTGCTTTTATAATCTTTTATCATCCCAATAGTACCACCAGTATAAATCAATAAAATATTTGGTATTTTTGTCATGTTTTCTTTTTGGAATAATTTATGTTGTAAATCTATTACAATTAATTGAAAACATATTAACTATAAAACAATAAAAATGTCTGGAGCTTATTTATTAATTTTATTGATTGGAGGAGTTGGAATGCTGGTTCAATATCAATTAAAGAATAAATTTAAAAAATATTCAAAATTGCACTTGCAAAATGGTTTAAGTGGTAAAGAAATTGCTGAAAAAATGTTAACCGATAATGGCATTAATGATGTTGAAGTAATTTCTGTTAAAGGGCAATTAACAGATCATTACAACCCTCAAAATAGAACTGTAAATTTAAGTGAAGCCGTTTATAACCAAAGAAATGCCGCTGCTGCAGCAGTTGCAGCTCACGAATGCGGACATGCAATACAACATGCAAAAGCATATCCTTGGCTACAATTAAGATCTAAACTGGTTCCTACTGTTGGTATATCCTCTAAATTAGCTTCATTTTTATTGATTGCAGGAATTTTCACAGTAAATTCTTTTCCACAACTTTTACTAATTGGAATAATATTTTTTGCTGCAACAGTTTTATTCAGTATTGTAACACTTCCTGTTGAATATGATGCCAGCAATAGAGCTTTAGCCTGGCTTGAAGAAAAAGATATGCTCACCTTAAATGAACAAGGTGCTGCTAAAGATGCTTTAAAATGGGCTGCCAGAACTTACCTTGTTGCAGCTTTAGGCTCGATAGCTACATTGCTTTATTATTTA
>JAUWLK010000156.1 GCA_030613745.1 Flavobacteriaceae bacterium
AGAAGTTGGTATAATCGTGCTGTTGTTGAACCTGTTATGGGATTTTGCTCAGAAGAACAATACAATCAATTTATGGTACAATTACCCGAATTTGAACATATGTTATACGAAGATGGAGTAATAATCATTAAATTTTGGCTATCTATAACAAAAGAAGAACAATTAAAAAGATTTAATGCCAGAATGGGAAATCCGCTAAAGCGTTGGAAATTTAGCCCTGTAGATAAAAAAGGGCAAGAATATTGGGATGTATATACCAAATATAAAGAACAAATGTTTAGCAAAACTCACAATTCATTTTGTCCGTGGGTAATTGTAAAAACAAATGATAAACATACAGCAAGATTAGAATGTATGCGTTATGTATTATCTAGAATTGATTATGAAGGTAAAGATGATTCAAATATATCATTATCACCAGATCCAAATGTTATTATGCATTATTTTCGCTCAATACGAAAATACGATTAAATTTAATTTTTTTAAATACGCAACATGGAAGAATTAACCCCAAAAGATATCTTAAAATTAAATTCTAAAAAAGGACTTACTTCTTTGCTCTTAAATGAGACAATTAATCCACAAAAAACAATACGTTATTTAGATTACAATAAAAAACTAGTAAAATTACAAGTAGAATTGATTAAACTTCAAGCCTGTTTAATAGAAAAGAATCATAGAGTAATTGTAATTTTTGAAGGAAGAGATGCTGCTGGAAAAGGAGGTGCTATAAGAAGAATCACTGAACGAATCAATCCAAGACATTTTCGTATAGTTGCTTTACCAAGACCAACTGAAGAAGAGCAAACACAATGGTATTTTCAACGATATATTAATGAATTTCCTAAAGCTGGTGAGATTTTATTTTTTGACAGAAGTTGGTACAACAGAGCAGTTGTTGAACCTGTAAATAATTTTTGCACTGATGAAGAATATAAAAGATTTATGAATCAGGTCAATGAATTTGAAAGAATGATCACTGAATCTGGAATCATATTGGTTAAAATTTATATGTCAATTTCAAAAAAAGAACAAGCCAAACGTTTTGAAGATATTAAAAATAATCCGCTAAAACAATGGAAAATAAGCAAGGTTGATGAAAAAGCTCAAGAATTATGGGATTCATATACTGATTATAAAAATAAAATGTTTGAAAATACTCAAAATAGTGGAATTCCTTTTAAAGTAATTAAAGCAAATCGTAAAACAGAAGCCCGGGTTGAAGCAATTGAATATTTGCTTGAAAGCATACCTTATGATAAAGACAGAGAGGTTTAAAGTAGATTCTATAAATTTATTCAAACGCAGTCTTATTTTTTATTTTTTCTAAACATAAAATAAAATCCGATTAAAATCAATGGAATACTAAGTAATTGTCCTGTATTTAAGTCCCAAGCTGCTCGATTATCCACTTGAGCTTCTTTAAAGAATTCAACAATAAGTCTAACTGACCATAACATAACCATAAATAAACCGAATAGATAGCCTAGTTTATCTTTTTTATTAGTTTTCCAATAAACAAACCACAAAACAATAAAGGTAACTAAGTACCCAAATGCTTCATATAATTGGGTTGGATGTCTTGGAAAATCTTCTCCTAATTGTTTGAAAATAAATCCATAATCAGAATTTGTTGCTTTACCAATAATTTCAGAATTTACTAAATTTCCTATTCTAACAAAGGCTGCACCAATAGCAGCAGGAATTGCAATTCTATCTAAAATAAATAAAATAGGTTTATGTATTACCTTTTTACTATAAAAATACATTGCCAAAAATACGCCAATAATTGCACCATGACTTGCTAAACCTTGATATCCGGTGATCCGGAAAGGATTAAATTTTATAGGTAAAAAAACTTCTAAAGGGTGTTCTATTAAAAATTGAAAATCATAAAACAAAAAATGACCTAATCTAGCTCCTATTATAGTAGCAATTACGATATACAAAAAAAGAGGATCTAATTTATCTAGTGAAATATTCTCGTTTTTAAAAATCCTTTTCATAATTTGAATACCTAAAATAAAGGCTATTACAAACATCAAACTGTAATATCTTACAGCAAATGAGCCAATTTTAAACAATTCAATATTAGGATTCCAATCTATACTCTGGTAAATCATTTTATTTATTTTAAGAATGTAAATATAATTTAAAATTGATATTATTTATCATTTTTTTTTATCTGGCACTGGATCATAACCGCTTCCACCCCAAGGATTACAACTAGAAATCCTTTTTATTGCCATCCAACCACCTTTTAATAAACCATGTTTTTGAAGCGCTTCAACGGTATAATGTGAGCAAGTTGGTGTATATCGACAACTAGATGGTAAATATGGTGAAATTACAGCCTGATAAAATTTAACAAGTAATATAAACGGATATGTTAATATTTTTTTCAATAAATTTAATTTTATTAACCAACTGAAAATGTAGTTCCTTCTTTCCCATCTTTAAGTTGAATACCTAATGCTATCAATTCGTCACGTATTCTATCAGAAAGTGCCCAATCTTTATTTTCTCTTGCTTCTTTTCGTAATTGAAGTAATATTTCAACTACTCCACCTAATTTATTAGAGTTATCAGCACCATCGGCATTATTCTCTAAACCTAAAACATCATAAACAAAAGTATCAATTGTCGTTTTAAATTTATTTAAATCTTCAATTGTCAAACTCTCTTTTCCATCATTAATTAAATTTATAAATTTGACTCCTTCAAAAAGATTTGCTATCAATATTGGAGTATTAAAATCATCATTCATAGCATCATAACATTGCTGTTTCCATTTTTTTATATCAATCGATGAACTAGAAGATGGTTTTAAATTATTTATTAAATTAACAGCTTCCATCAATCTATTATAACCTTTTTCAGAAGCTAAAATAGCATCATCAGAAAAATCAAGTATACTCCTATAATGTGCTTGCATCATAAAAAATCGGACTACACTTGCTGTATATGCTTTGCTTATATTTTTGTTATCACCAGTAAATATTTCATTTGGTAAAATATTATTTCCTGTTGATTTTGACATTTTCTTACCATTCATAGTCAACATATTACCATGCATCCAATATTTTACCGGAGCTACATGATTACATGCCTGTGATTGTGCAATTTCGCATTCATGGTGAGGAAACTTCAAGTCCATACCACCTCCATGAATATCAAATTGTTCTCCTAAATATTTAGTACTCATTACTGTACATTCTAAATGCCATCCAGGGAATCCTATTCCCCATGGTGAATCCCAACGTTGAATATGCTTAGGTTCTGCTTTTTTCCATAAAGCAAAATCCTGAGGATTCTTTTTATCAGATTGACCTTCTAAAACTCTGGTATTTTCAATTGCATCTTCAATTTTTCTTTTAGAAAGAATACCATAGTTCTCTGTTTCATTATATTTTAATACATCAAAATAAACAGATCCATTTACTTCATAAGCCAAACCATTTTCTAATATAGTTTTAATTGCCTCGATTTGTTCCACTATATGGCCTGTTGCTGTTGGCTCAATACTTGGTGGTATTAAATTGAATTTTTGTAGTATTTGATGAAAATCAACCGTATATCTCTGTACAATTTCCATTGGTTCTAATTTTTCCAATCGAGCTTTTGTAGAAATTTTATCTTCATCCGAGTCATCGGTCAAATGACCAGCATCGGTTATATTTCTAACATATCTAACTTTATAACCCAAGTGCAAAAAATAACGATAAATCATATCAAATGACATAAAGGTTCTAACATTACCCAAATGAACATTGCTGTATACTGTCGGACCGCAAACATACATACCAACATAACCTTCTTTTAATGGTTTGAATATTTCTTTTTTATTGGTAAGCGAATTATAAATCGTTAAAGTTTGCATTATAAAATTTACTTTTAAAGTTAAGTATTTAAAGTTTTCAAATATATAAACTATTAGTGTAAAATTTTACATAAAAAAACATCTAAAACTTTATAATCTTAGATGGCTTGAATAAAAATACTCCCTATGAAATAATTCTCCGGTATTTTTATGAAATACCGGAGAATATTTATTTTTAATTTAATCTATAATTTTTATATTATTTGGTAAAATAATTTTACCGTAATGTGCATCAACTTTTAATGTTGTTCCTCTAGGAACTTTTATTAGCATACTCTTTTTTATTTTGTATTTCTTAGATATTTTAGTTCCTTTCTCTTTCATTTTTTTGGCATATTTTACTTCCATTTCTTTTTCCATTTTTTGCAACCTTTTTTCCATTTTATTTGCTCGCACTTCCATTTTCTTTTCATATACCTTCATCTGAGGTGCATACTCTTTCTCCCATTGTTTCATTTTTTCTTCATATGTTTTCATTTGAGGCTCCATTTTTTTCTCCCACTCTTCCATTTTCTTTTCATAAGCTTTCATCTGAGGCTCAATCTTTTCTTCAAATTCCTTTTCCCAAACTTGTTGCCGTTTTTCAAATTTTTTCATATATCCTTCCTTATCTTTTTGATATGCTTCATAATCAAATTCTAATTTTGGTAAATGCCCTATAGCTGGCACTTTAAAAGGCGGCATTGGAGGCATAGGTGACATTGCTGGCATTGGGGGCATTGATGGTAACTTTGAATAATAATCACCATGAAACATTTCTCCAATATGTGTAATAGATTCTATATCGAAGTCAAAATCGAAATCCATATCATCAAAAACATAACTATGAGAATAATAATTACTTGATGAATTTGACTTGATGACAACCTTATTTTTATTACCCAACGCTTCAAATTTCCAACCCTTAAAATATTGACTTGCTTCCTCTTTAGTCATTCCTTCAATTTCCCATACTCCCTGAATGGTTACCATGTTCTTATTCCAAGTTTCAACTGTAACATCAGAGTGCCTTGTATCAATTTCAACCAATACATCTTTATTTACCTTAAAACTTTCGTTTATATTTTTAGTTTGTTTCTGACCAAATACTACAGTTGTACACAGTAAAATTGACCAAATAAAATTATACCTGTTTACTCTCATTTTCTTTTGTTTTAAAATTCTCTATTATTTCTAATTTCTTTTTTAGTTGTCGCAATAACTGTAATCTCAATTGTAAATTTTCAATCAATACATCTATCGTTTCTTCACTTACCTCATTAATACTCAGCTGTGTATTCAAATCATTATATTCTTTTTGTAAAACACTTAATTGCGACAAATAAACTTCTAATAAATCTCTATTTTCATCCGTTATTATAATTTTAGAAATTTGATAATTGATTTGTGTTAAATAAAAATCTTCTACTTTTTTTAAGTTTGGAGAAATATCAGCCATTGAATTAATTTTATTAACAGGTTTATCTTTTGTTAATACAATCCCTTGTGAAACATCCGAATTAAAAATCTGATACCCAACAACACCCAAACTAAAGATCAATAATACAGAAGCTGCTATTTTAAAAAAAATATAGCTATTTTTAGTTTTTTGATGCAGTTCACTTTGTAAAAGTTGCTCAAAACTATTCCGATGATTTTTAGGTAATTCTCTCATCATTTTTTCATTTTTTAATTTATCTCTTAAATCAACTTTCATAATTATTGTGTATTAAAAGTTCTCTTAATTTATTTTTACCTCTTGACAACTGAGAACGAGAAGCTATTTCAGTAATTTGTAATATTTGCGCAACTTCCTGATGATCATAACCTTCTAACAAATACAGTGTAACTACATTTTTACACTTTTGAGGTAATTGCTCAATACAATTATATATAGTTTGCAAACTTATTTCACTTTCAATCTCCAAACTTTCATTTTCTACTATAGAAATTACTGTATCATCTAACTCAACCGTGTCTAATTTTTGCTTTTTTAGCCAGTCTAAACTTTGATTGATTACTATTCTTTTTAGCCATGCTCCAAAAGTTGCTTCACCAGTAAAAGTGTGCATTTTTTTAAATGCTTTAATAAAAGCTTCTTGCATAACATCTTGTGCTATAATATCATCATTAATAAAATTACATGTCGTATTATACATCGCTTTGCAATACAAATCATACACTTGCATTTGAGCTCTACTATCATTGTTTTTGCATTTTTCGATCAAATGCGATTGTAAGTTTTTATTCATAAAAATAAATCTTCTATTACAAATACGATAAATTATTATTACTGTTGCATTTTCAAGAAAAAAAATTCAACTATAATATTAAAATATTAAATTTACATAAAAATACCGTCAATAAAAAAATGGATAAACCTTCTGTTTCTAAATATTTAAAGCAAATTTTAAAAGGAGATATAACCTTTTTAAGCAGGGCTATCACTTTAATTGAAAGCTCCTGAATGATAAAAATGAGGCGTCAAAATTACTTCAAGCCTGTTCGCCCTATACAAATAATTCAATTAGAATTGGTATTACAGGTGTACCTGGTGTTGGTAAAA
>JAUWLK010000055.1 GCA_030613745.1 Flavobacteriaceae bacterium
GTTTAAACAATTTAGTTGATCCAACTAAGGTTGCAATGAGGGTGATTGAAGGTATTTATGATGGAGTAGCAACTTCTGAACTTGATAATTTGACTGCCGAAATTTCTGCTACTCTAACCACTACACATCCTGATTACGCTAAACTTGCTGCTAGGATTGCTGTTTCAAATCTGCATAAAAATACCAAAAAAATCTTTTCTGAAGTAATGACAGATTTATACGAGTATGTAAATCCACGTACTGGTAAAAAAGGACCAATGATAGCAGATGATGTATATAAAATTATTCAAAAAAATGCTAATAAATTAGATTCTACCATTATATACAATCGTGATTTTGGATATGATTATTTCGGTTTTAAAACATTGGAGCGTTCTTACCTGTTAAAAATAAACGGTCAAATAGTTGAGCGTCCTCAACACATGTTAATGCGTGTATCTATAGGTATTCATAAAGAAGATATTGATGCAGCTATTGAAACTTATGAATTAATGAGTAAACGTTATTTTACTCATGCAACTCCTACTCTATTCAATTCAGGAACACCTAATCCACAAATGTCATCATGTTTTTTATTGCAAATGCAAGATGATAGTATTGAAGGTATCTATGACACATTAAAACAAACTGCAAAAATTTCACAATCTGCAGGCGGTATCGGACTTTCTATTCACAATATAAGAGCTACAGGATCATACATACGAGGTACAAATGGTACTTCAAATGGTATTGTACCAATGCTAAAAGTTTACAACGATACTGCTCGTTATGTTGATCAAGGTGGAGGTAAACGAAAAGGTTCATTTGCAATGTATATAGAACCCTGGCATGCAGATGTTTTTCAATTTTTAGATTTGAAAAAAAATCATGGTAAAGAAGAAATGCGTGCTAGAGATCTATTTTATGCCATGTGGATACCTGATCTGTTTATGAAACGTGTTGAAGAAAATAGCGACTGGACATTAATGTGCCCAAATGAATGTCCGCATTTATTTGATACTTATGGTGATGAATTTGAAAAATTATATACAGGTTATGAAAAAGTTGGAAAAGGAAGAAAAACAATCAAAGCCCGTGAACTTTGGGAAAAAATATTAGAATCTCAAATTGAAACTGGTAATCCGTACATGTTATACAAAGATGCTGTAAACAGAAAATCTAATCATAAAAATTTAGGTACTATTCGCTCTTCAAATTTATGTACTGAAATTATGGAATATACTGCCAAAGATGAAGTTGCTGTATGTAATTTAGCATCAATAGCAATTCCTATGTATATTAGTGAAAATGCTCAAGGCAAAAAGTTTTTTGACCATAAAAAGCTATTTAAAATTACTAAAAAAATTACCGAAAACTTAGATACTGTTATTGATCAGAATTTTTATCCTGTAAAGGAAGCCGAAAATTCAAATTTCCGTCATCGACCAATTGGTATAGGTATTCAAGGTCTAGCCGATACATTTATTATGTTGCGGATGCCTTTTACAAGTGATGAGGCCAAAAAATTGAATCAAGAAATTTTTGAAACTATTTATTTTGCTGCACTTACTGCTTCTATGGAATTGGCTAAAGCAGATGAACCATATTCAACTTATAAAGGATCGCCTATTTCACAGGGAGAATTTCAATTTAATATGTGGAATGTAAGTGAAGATGACCTTAGTGGAAGATGGGACTGGAAAAAACTACGCAAAAACATATTAGAGCATGGAGTGAGAAATTCATTACTGGTTGCACCAATGCCAACGGCTTCCACTTCACAAATTTTAGGTAATAATGAAGCCTTTGAACCATATACATCTAATATTTATACCCGTAGAGTTTTATCTGGTGAATTTATTATTGTAAATAAACATTTATTGGAAGATCTGGTTGAACTTGACTTGTGGAATCACGATATGAAAGAGGAAATCATGCGTGCTAACGGGTCTGTTCAACATATTGATATAATTCCTCAAAACTTAAAAGATCTATACAAAACCGTATGGGAAATGAGCATGAAAGATATTATTGACATGGCTCGGCAAAGAGGATATTTTATTGATCAATCGCAGTCATTAAATTTATTTATGCAAGATCCTGATTTTGGAAAATTAACTTCAATGCATTTCTATGCATGGAAATCAGGCTTAAAAACCGGTATGTATTATTTAAGAACAAAATCAGCTGTAAATGCAATTCAGTTTACCGTTTCTAAAAAGAAAGCTGAATTACCAGCAGGTGCTGTGGAAGAAAAACCTTTAACTGGAGAAGAATTAAAAGAAATGATTTTAAAATCAAAAGAAGATCCTGATGATTGTTTGATGTGTGGTTCTTAAATAAGAAAAGAAAGCAATCAACTTATAATAAGTTCAATTGCTTTAGGAAAAACTAATTCAAAGATATAATCTTATTTAACCTTTGGAAGCAATACTGTTTTCAAAGGTTATTTTTTTTGCGTATAAAATTTTATTATCTAAAATTATAGATTTATTTTTTATCTCTATTTTATTAATTTCTTGAGTTTGATAACCTATAAAATCAAAAACCAAGGTATAGATTCCTGGTGAAACTTGAATTGAATAAGTTCCATCAAGATTTGTTTTGATAATTTTTCCGGTTTCTTTAATTGTAATGTTTGCAAAAACAAGTGGTTCATTATTAAACTCACCATCTAAAACACTACCTGTAATATTAGTTTCTTGAGAAAAACCTAAACTATAAACCAATAATCCAAAAATAAATACCAAATTCTTCATAATTATATTTTATGTTACAAAGAAAAAGATAATAGATAAGAATTAGGTTAACCAATTGTTAAGTAATTATAATGATTGGGTTAATTAATAAGGTGTTTTTTATATAAAAAATTTAGTTAACAAATATTATATTAGCACAAAATTTTACAAATGAACTGGGAACAACTTTTATCATTAAAGCGATTTGGAGACACCAAAAAAAGATTACGTAAAGATCAAGATGAGACTCGATTAGGGTTTGAAGTTGATTATGATCGAATTATATTTTCTGATTCTTTTCGGAGTTTACAAGATAAAACTCAAGTTGTACCGCTATCAAAAACCGACTTTGTACATACTCGATTAACGCATAGTTTAGAGGTTTCTGTTGTTGCCCGTTCTTTAGGCAGAATTGTTGGCAAACATCTTATTGAAAAATATCCTGAATTACAAACCAAAGGCTATCAAGCAAATGATTTTGGGGCAATTGTTGCTGCAGCTGCACTATCTCACGATATAGGAAATCCTCCTTTTGGACATAGTGGAGAAAAATCAATTGGTGAGTATTTTAAATCTGGAAAAGGTAAAATATTTAAAGATTTATTGACCGGTAAACAATGGCAGGATTTAATAGATTTTGAAGGAAATGCCAATGGTTTTAAAATATTAACCGAATCAAAAAATAATATTGAAGGCGGGTTACGATTATCTTATGCTACTCTTGGAGCTTTTATGAAATATCCTAAAGAATCATTACCTAAAAAACCAACACAAAATATTGTAGATAAAAAATACGGTGTTTTTCAAAAAGATAAAGTTTTTTTTGAAGAAGTTGCCAATGAATTGGGATTACTTAAATTAAGAAATGATAAGCATATGGCTTATATTCGTCATCCCTTGGCTTTTTTAGTTGAAGCTGCTGATGATATTTGTTATACAATAATTGATTTTGAAGATGGAATTAATTTAGGTCTGATTTCTGAAGATTATGCTTTAGAATACTTAATAAATTTAGTTAGAGATACTATCAATACCAAAAAGTATCACACATTACAAAACACAAAAGATAGGATTAGTTATTTAAGAGCTCTGGCAATTGGTAACTTAATACAAGAAGCTGTTAAAATATTTATTGAAAATGAAGAGGCAATTTTAAAAGGAGAATTCCATTATTCGTTATTGGAAAAATGCAAATACGAAGCGCAAATACACGATATTTTAAAACTTAGTGTTGAGAGAATTTATCAAAGTAAAGATGTAGTTGAAAAAGAAATAGCTGGTTATCAAATTATTGCAGATCTTTTAGATGTTTTTATCAATGCTGTTAATAATACATATAATCACACAGCATCAAATTATGACAAATTAATTTTATTATTATTACCTGATAAGTATAAAGAAATTAATGATGATTTATATTCAAGAATTTTAAATATTTGTAATTTAATAGCTAACTATTCTGACGGAAATGCAATTTTATTACACAAAAAAATAAAAGGTATTGATTTGGTTTAGTCAATCCCTGATTAATTGAAATTTCAAAATTAAAAACTATATAAAATTCCAATACCTAACTGCTGCATAAACTGAACTCTAGCACCAAATGTTTCCAACTCTCCATCTCCATTGGTATCTTCTTTATATTTTATATCATCATCATAAATAAGATGTGTTCTTAAGTTTGCCTCTAAAAAATCATTGATTTTAAATTGAAATCTTAAAATCCAATCCACATCAATATTTCCAAAATTATTCAAATAATCTGTATATAAACTTAATTGATTGGTCATTGCTACATTTTTAAAAACTTCGGTTACCCAACTACTTTGTACTAAAGTTCCAAACTCATGTCTTGATTTTTTACCTTTTTCTACACCAAACGCTCCTTCATTAGATAAGTTTTCGTCCAAAACATAAGTAGATTTAACTGTAACAGGCGATAAATAAACAGAGAAGTTTTTAGGTTTTAAATTATAATGAGTTCCTACTCCTAAAAACACATAACCCGGTGCAAAAAAACGTGAAATTGGAGTATCAGTATCAGGATATTTATAACCATTTGTAAATTGTGTTTTAAAATTTAATTTAACTGAGTAATACCAATTAGAAACAGAATCTTTTCTATACCCATAAGAGGAGCTCAATCTTATTTCATCATCAGTTTTTATTAATCCTTTATCTTCTTGTTCGTTCAAACCAAATCTGGCTGATATTTTATTTTCCCAAAGGGTATGTATTTTTTCAAAATTTCTTTCAAAGTGTATTTTTAACAAACCGGCTATAGAATTACTTCCTCCTGCATTCCAATTTACAAAAGCAACCTCATTTATATCAAGTCCTATACTGTTTTTATTTTTCCACCAAACAGGATCTTTAGCCATTTTTATTTGTTTGATTTTTACAGCATTTATTGGATTAATTATTTCTAAAGTGTTTATTCCTTTAGATTTTACAGTTTCTATATAATCTTTTTCTTTTGGCTTTTTTATGTATGTAGTATCCTGACTATAAGTATCTACCATCATTCTATAACGAGGAGTAAAAATGGTATCTTTAGTAAGAATATCTGTTGAAACAACATAATATGGCTTTAATAGTGAATCTAGTAATTTTCTATTAATAGAAACAAATTCAGAAATTTTTAACGTGTCCCAACTTTTTTTAATATTTTCTAAATCAAATCCTATAAGATCAATTTTGTTAACTATTTTGACAGTATCAATACTCTTAACAACATTTGCGGGTTTAATTAAACTAATAGAATCTTTGGTTTGAGAATTTATAGATAAAATAAAAAAAATGGTAATTATTACAGTAAAAAAAATTCGCATTTTAACAATTTAATTATTTAACAATGTTTTTATACTTTTTCGAATCGATTTTTCATCTAACCCAACTTGTTGATATAACTCTTGAATTGTACCTTGAGTTATAAATTTATCTGGTATTCCCAATCTTTTTAGTATAACATTATTATAATTATTCATATTAGCAAACTCAATAATTGCGCTGCCAAAACCTCCAAGTATAGTACCATCTTCAACTGTGATAATTTTATCAAATTTTTGATATATTTGATGTAATAAATCTTCATCTAAAGGTTTAACAAAACGCATGTTATAATGTGCAATTTCATTTTTAGAAAATGCTTTTACAACATTTTTAATACTCTCACCTATTGTTCCTACACTTAAAATTGCGATTTTATTTCCTTCGGTTATTAACTCTCCTTTTCCAATTTCAATAGATTCAAATTTTTGTTTCCAATCTGTAATAAACCCTCTACCTCTAGGATAACGAATAGCTATTGGATTTTTTAACCCAAGTTGTGCCGTGTACATTATATTTCTTAATTCAAGCTCGTTCAAAGGTGCAAAAATAATCATATTAGGAACTAATCTTAAATAAGCTAAATCAAATACTCCATGGTGAGTTGGTCCATCTTCCCCCACCAATCCAGCACGATCAATACAAAAAATAACAGGTAAGTTTTGTAATGCAACATCATGAATTATTTGATCGTAAGCTCGTTGTAAAAAAGTAGAATAAATTGCACAAAAAGGAATCATTCCCTGACTAGCTAATCCGGCAGACAATGTTACTGCGTGTTGTTCAGCAATACCAACATCAAAAGCCCTTTCGGGGAATTTTTCAATCATATATTTTAAAGAACTTCCTGTAGGCATGGCAGGTGTAATACCTATTATTCTTTTATTAATTTCAGCTAATTCTACCAAGGTTTCACCAAAAACATCTTGAAATTTTGGTGCTAAATTCTCATCTGTTTGAGGAAAAATATCTCCGGTTACTTTATCAAATTTACCTGGTGCATGATAAGTAACTTGATCTTTTTCCGCCTGACGGAGACCTTTACCTTTTTTGGTGATAACATGTAAAAATTTAGGACCTTTAATTGTTTTTAATCTATTCAGTTCCACGATAAGTGCATTGATATCATGCCCATCAATTGGTCCGGAATAAGAAAAATTTAAAGCTTCAAAAATATTTTTTTTATATGCCTCAACTCCTTCTTTTACCGAAGTTAAATATTTTTTTAAAGCACCCACATTAGGATCAATTCCCATTTCATTATCATTGAGAATAATCAATAAATTAGATTTTGATACCCCTGCGTGATTTAATCCTTCAAAAGCAATTCCACTGGCAATACTAGCATCTCCAATTACAGCTATGTGATGTTTTTCATTTTCACCTTTTAAACGAGAAGCAATTGCCATACCCAATGCCGCAGATATTGATGTTGATGAATGCCCCACTCCAAAAGTGTCAAATTCACTTTCGCTTCTTTTTGGAAAACCTGAAATACCTCCTAATTGCCTGTTGGTGTGAAAAATATTTTTTCTGCCTGTTAATATTTTATGCCCATAAGCCTGATGACCAACATCCCAAACCAACAGATCGTTTGGTGTATCAAAAACATAATGCAATGCAATTGTCAACTCAACAACTCCTAAACTAGCTCCCAAATGTCCTTTTTTAACTGAAATTATATCAATAATAAATTCTCGAAGTTCTTTTGCTAAAAAAGGTAACTCATTTACAGATAAATGTTTTAAATCATCTGGAGTGTTAATATGTTCTAAATATTTTTTCGGCACAATTTAAATTCTAAAGTTATATTTGTTGATGAACAAAAATACATTATTAGCATTACAAATTCTTTAAATGAAAGAAAATCCTATTGGCATATTTGATTCCGGTATTGGTGGAATCACAATTTATAAAGAAATTCATAAACTATTACCAAATGAAAACATTGTTTATTTAGCCGATAGTAAAAATGCACCTTATGGCGAAAAATCTAAAGAGGAAATTATTAAGTTTAGTATTAAAAACACAGAGTTTCTGTTAAAAAAAGGATGTAAAATTATTGTTGTAGCTTGTAATACCGCATCAACAAATGCTGTTAAATATTTAAGAGAAAATTATAGCGTTCCTATTATTAGAGTACAACCGGCAATCAAACCAGCTGCCTTAAATTCAAAAACAAAAACCGTTGGAATTTTAGCAACCAAAGGAACTTTAAAAAGCGATTTGTTATTTGAAACTTCACAAAAATTTGCTCAAGGAATAAATGTGATCGAACAAATTGGTGAAGGATTAGTATCTTTAATAGAGTCTGGTAAAATTCACTCTTCTGAAATGACAAACCTTTTATATAAATACTTGCAACCAATGCTTGATAAAAATATTGATTTTTTGGTATTAGGTTGTACACATTATCCTTTTTTGATTCCTCAACTTAAAAAAATTGTAGGAGAAAAAGTTACAATATTAGATTCTGGAAAAGCGATTGCAAAACAAACTAAAGTGATTTTAGAACAGGAAAATTTATTAAATAATAGTTCTGCTAAAAAAATGCAATCCTTTTATGTTAATAAACATCCTGAGATTCTTCAAAATTTTCTCGATGATTTTCACAAAGGCTTTATAGCCGAAAAACTAAATTTTTAAAATGGAAAACCCTTTTAACCACGAATATTTTATGCGTAAAGCTTTGCAGGAAGCTAAATTAGCTTATGATAAAGGTGAAATACCAATTGGTGCTGTAATTGTAATAAATGATAAAATTATTGCTCGTGGTTATAATCTAACCGAAACATTAAATGATGTTACCGCTCATGCAGAAATGCAAGCTTTCACTGCAGCAGCTGATTTTTTAGGAGGAAAGTATTTAAAAAACTGTACATTATATGTTACTTTAGAACCTTGCCAAATGTGTGCCGGTGCAAGTTATTGGACTCAAATTGATAAAATAGTTTTTGGCGCTTTTGATCCTAAAAGAGGGTTTAAACATTATCAAACTAAATTACATCCAAAAACAAAAGTTGAGGGTGGAATATTAGAAAAAGAGTGCAGTGATATTATTAATAAATTTTTTATGGAAAAAAGAAATTTAAATTAAATGTTATTGTTCTTCCTTCTCTTTTTTTTGAGGATTTCGAAAAGTATACTTTGATAGATCTTTATCTTTATATCGATGGAAAATAAATAAAGGCATAAAAACAAAAGCAAAAATTGCAACACCAATACCTATAAATTTTTCTCCTTCACCATTATTGCTGGTATTGATAAAATATCCATAAGCTATTGAACCAATAATTATAACAAATATGATTTTCAATATGATTTTCATATAATTTTTATTTAAAAACAAAATTACAAAAAGTCTTATCTTTAACACTGATTAAATTCATTTTACAATGTATAAAAATATTATCTTTATTATATTTCTAATTATTATTGGGAATTATAATTCAAAATCACAAAATAAAGTGGTACAAAAATCAAAAAAAATTATAATAGCTCATAGAGGAGCTTCAGGATATTTACCAGAACATACCCTAGAATCTAAAGCAATGGCTTATGCCATGTATCCTGATTTTATTGAGCAAGATTTGGTTTTAAGCAAAGATGGTGTACCCATTGTAATTCACGATATATATTTGGATGATATTACAGATGTAGCTCAAAAATTTCCTAAAAAATCAAGAAATGATGACCATTTTTATGTAATTGACTTCACCTATAAGGAATTATTGCAATTATCTGTATTTGAGCGTTTTAATCCAAAAACAAAAGAAGCTATTTTTCCAAATCGATTTCCTTATGGAAAATCACAATTCAAATTACACTCACTTCAAGATGAAATTGAATTAATTCAAGGATTAAATAAGAGTACAGGAAATGATATCGGAATCTATCCTGAAATTAAAAATCCGGAATTTCATCATCAAGAAGGAAAAGATATTTCAAAAATAGTTTTAAAAATTTTATCTGAATATCAATATAAAACTAAATCTGACAATTGTATTTTACAATGTTTTGATGCTACAGAATTGAAACGAATCCGAAAAGAATTAAATTCAGAATTATTTTTGGTACAGCTAATCGGGTTAAAAGAAAATGAAAATCACTTAAAAGAATTCGCAACTTATGCTGATGGAATTGGTCCGTGGATTAAGCAATTAATTAAAGGCTATGATGACAATGGAAACTTAATTTTTTCAGATTTGGTTGAAAAAGCACATATATTAGGAATGCAAGTACATGCTTATACTTTTAGAGCGGATCAATTGGAAAATATTCCAACTTTTGAAAAACTTTTAGAAATTGGATTCTATGGAGCTAATATTGATGGTGCATTTACTGATTTTCCTGATAAAGTAGTGGAGTTTTTAAAAAACGAATAGCTATAAATAATCTTATGAAGTAACTTGTATTAGCTTTCGTCTATATGCAGTTAGCAATCTTGATTTTGAAATAAATCCATGATATTTTCCACCTTTAACAACAACCAAATTCCAGGAGCCGGTTCTTTTGAATTTATTTAAAATATCTTCAGCAGAATCTTTATCATAGTATATAATATCAGTTGCACTATGCATTAAACTTCTAACCTTTACTGTTTCGTACAGATCTTTATTAAACATAATACTTCTGATATCATTTAGGGAAAGAATACCCAAGAATTCATTTTCTTCATTAACAACAGGAAAATGATTTCTTGTAGATTTTGCCACTGCATTGTTTACAATTTCTCCTAAACACATATCCGGAGAAAGGATAACAAAATTAGTTTCAATAACTTTATCTATATCTAACATCATCAATACATTCTTATCTTTATCATGTGTAATAAGCTGACCTTTTTTAGCTAATTCAGCAGCATAAATATTATGAGGAATATATTTTTTGGTGATTACAAAGGAGATAGAGGAAACGATCATTAATGGAATAAAAAGTTCATAACCTCCTGTGATTTCGGCAATTAAGAAGATTGCTGTCAAGGGAGCCTGTAGAACTCCTGCCATTAAACCTGCCATACCAACCATGGCAAAATTTGTTAGTGATAATTGGTGACTGAAAAGATTGCTGTGATTAACGATCATAGCAATTAAATACCCCGAAATACTTCCGGTAAACAGCGTTGGAGCAAAAACACCACCTACACCGCCAGCACCAAATGTAAGTGACATTGCTACCACTTTAAAAATGACCAAACCAAAGAGCAATGCTGCAATAGTCCAGATATTATCTGTTACCGTATGAAAAATATTGCTGGTTATTACTTCTGAAATATTGCCTTGTAGAATATTGTTAATAGTTACAAACCCTTCACCAAAAAGTGGAGGTACAAAATAAACGATAGTTCCGAGTAAAATTCCACCAATTAATAAGCGTTTATAAGGATTGCCAAACTTTTTAAAAAAATTACCAATACCAAAATAAACTTTGCTAAAATAGATGGAAAACATAGCAGAAGTAACACCAAGCACAATATAAAACGACACATCCATCAATTCAAATTTATCTTGCACATTAAAATGGAGCAAGACGTCATCTCCAAAAAAGAAATAAGAGGTTAAAACTGCAGTAATAGAGGCCAGCAATAGCGGAATCATAGATGCCAAGGTCAATTCCAAACTAAAAATCTCAACAGCAAAAACGATGGCAGCAATGGGTGCCTTAAATATAGAAGACATTGCACCGGCTGCTGCTGCACCTATTAGTAATGTTCGTGTGGTTTGGTTTAAGTGAAATAATCTTGAAAAATTGGAACCAAGAGCAGCACCGGTGGCAACCGTAGGACCTTCCAGTCCAACAGATCCTCCAAAACCAACTGTTAATGGTGCTGTAATGATAGACCCCCACATTTGATAACTGGGCATCAGGCCTTTTAATTTTGAAATAGCGAAAAGTGTAGAAGGAATACCATGACCAACAGGTTTTTTTATAAAATATTTTATGATTAGAAGCACTAGAAATAATCCAATAATTGGGAAGATAAAATAAAACACCTGATGTATATTTTTAATAAATTCACCTTCGAGTGATTCCTGAATTAAATGGGTTAAGTTTTTTAATACCACAGCACCAAGTCCTGCAAAAAAACCAATAATTGCACTTGCAATACCAATGAATTGTTGATTAGAGATGTGTTTATATCTCCATTTATAAAATTTTCTAATCAGTGTTTTTGTTTGGAATGGCATTTTGAAATTTAGTAAATATTACTTTTGTTTTTAGCTTTTATCTAAATTTAATTTTAAACTCAACTCATCTAACTGTGCTTTATCAATAGGTGATGGGGCATCGATCATAACATCTCTACCTGAATTATTTTTAGGAAAAGCAATAAAATCACGAATGGTTTCTTGTCCACCTAAAATGGCAACCAACCTGTCTAATCCAAATGCCAAACCACCATGTGGAGGTGCACCATACTCAAATGCATTCATTAAAAATCCGAATTGATTTTCTGCTTCTTCTTTTGTAAAACCTAGTAAATCAAACATTCTTGATTGTGTTTCTTTATCAAATATACGAATAGAACCTCCGCCAATTTCATTACCATTCAATACCATATCATAAGCATTTGCTCTTACTTTTCCAGGATCAGATTCTAACATATTCATATCTTCTGGTTTTGGAGAAGTAAACGGATGGTGCATTGCGTGGTAACGATTTGTTTCTTCATCCCATTCCAATAATGGAAAATCAACTACCCAAAGTGGAGCAAATTCATCAGGATTTCGTAAACCCAAAGTTTCAGCCATTTCCATTCGTAAAACACTTAGTTGCGTTCTGGTTTTATCAGCACTACCAGCCATTACTAACATCAAATCTCCTTTTTTAGCATGCAATTTTTCCGCCCAAGCGGAAAGATCTTCCTGACTAAAAAATT
>JAUWLK010000160.1 GCA_030613745.1 Flavobacteriaceae bacterium
GCAATTTCTGATTTTCAGAAGCTTCTCCTTGAAAATATACCAAATCTTTTTTAGGAATACATGAAGAGTATATCAATGGTATTATGAGCAGTAGTAAAAATTTACGCATTTTTATTTTTTTCTTAATCAGCAAATATAATTCTTAAATTGTTTACAACAATAAAATTCTACCTATTTTCGTAAATAAAATTTAAGCCTTGTATTATTCTTTAATATCTTATATAAATTTTCTTATTAATTCAACAAATCAACATGGTATTCATTCTCCATTTGTATATGATTTCACTACCAAATGTTTGTATAAAAAAAACAAGAATAATAGACAAATAATTAAACTATTAAACGAATATCGAAAATCATTATTATCAAATAAAAATACAATTTATATAACCGATTTTGGTGCTGGATCAAGAGTATTTAAAAGCAATAAACGATCAATTTCTGCAATAGCTAAAAATGTGGGTATTTCAAAAAAAAGAAGCAATTCATTATTTAATATTGTTCAATATTTTAAACCAAAACAAATACTTGAAATCGGAACCTCTTTAGGAATTGCAACAACGTGTTTATCTTTAGGAAATACAAATGCTAGAATCATTACTTTAGAAGGATGTCCTGAAACTGCAAAAATTGCAAAAAATCAATATAAAAAGTTTAAACTTGATAATATTAAAATTCAAGTAGGTGAATTTAAAGATACATTACCGCAAATAGTGAAAAAGAATAAATTTGATTTAATTTATTTTGATGGTAATCATAAAAAGGAAGCAACAATAAATTATTTCAAACAATGTTTACCAACAGCAAACAAAGAAACTGTATTTATTTTTGATGATATTCATTGGAACAAAGAAATGGAACAAGCATGGGAATACATAAAAAATCATAAAAAAGTAACTGTAAGTATTGATACATTTCATTGGGGAATAGTTTTTTTTAGAAAAGAACAACCAAAGGAGCATTTTATAATCAAAGTTTAACAAGTTAAAATTTTAACACTAACTTTTGTCTTTATCCTTTTTACTTTTTACTTTTGATTTATGAAAATTTATACTAAAACAGGCGATAAAGGAGAAACTTCATTATTTGGAGGAACTCGTGTAAAAAAATATAATTTACGAATTAAAGCGTACGGAACAGTTGACGAACTCAATTCTTATATTGGTTTAATTAGAGATCAAAAATTAGATCAAACAACTTTTGATACATTACTTAAAATTCAAAATGAACTTTTCACTATTGGCTCCATGCTAGCAACCCCTCCAAACAAAGAAAAATTAAAAAGCGGAAAAGACAGGTTAGATATTCCAAAAATCAGTGAAAAAGAAATACTTTTTTTAGAAAAAAAAATTGACAATATAAATAATGTACTGAAACCTATGGTGAATTTTGTCTTACCAGGTGGGCATACAACTGTGTCATTCTGTCATATTGCAAGATGCATTTGTAGAAAAGCAGAAAGAATAACAGTTGAACTAAATGAAAACGAAAGAGTTAACAATTATATTTTAATTTATTTAAATCGTTTATCGGATTATTTATTTGTACTGGCACGAAAGTTGACAATTGATAATAAAGCTACAGAAATTCCATGGATTACTAAGAAAAAATAATCAATGATTTTCTATTTCTTATCAGGATTTAAGGTGATAAATTACGTTCTTAAAATTATTAAAAAATAATACATAAAAAGCTTGCTTTTTTGAACAAAAAAATTACTTTTGCATTTTAAACAAAATTAGTTTTCAATTATGTATTGGACATTAGAATTAGCATCCCATTTAAGTGATGCACCGTGGCCGGCAACAAAAGATGAGCTCATAGATTATGCAATAAGAACAGGAGCTCCTTTAGAAGTTGTTGAAAATTTACAAGCCTTAGAAGATGAAGGCGAAAGTTATGAAATTATTCAAGAAATTTGGCCAGATTATCCTACAGATGAGGATTTCCTCTGGAACGAAGATGAATATTAAATTTTAAAAGTCTCCAGCGAGGCTTTTTTTTTATACTCAACATCAAATTTATTGCCTAATTTTGCTATTAAAAAACATATAATCTCTCGATTTAATTATTGAGAATAATATTTAATAAATTATGAGTTTTATTAATTCAGTATTAAAAGTCTTTGTAGGTGATAAAAAGAAAAAAGACTTAAAATTACTACAACCCATTGTTGTTGATGTAAGATCGTTTGATGACGAAATGGCTACCTTATCATTTGATCAATTAAGGGCTAAAACTGTTGAATTTAAAAATAAAATTAATTCAGCAACAAAACCTATTAATAATAAAATTGATCAACTTGAAAGTGAAATAGAGCAGGCTAATATTGATAGAAAAGAAGATATTTATAAAGAAATTGATCAATTTAAAGATGAAGCTTATCAAGTATCTGAAGGAGTTTTAAATGATATTCAAGCTGAAGCATTTGCCGTTATGAAAGAAACCGCAAAACGCTTTGTAAATAACTCATCTTTAAAAGTTAAAGCTACTCCTTTTGATCGTGAAATATCAACAAAAGATTATGTCAATTTAGAAGGTGAAGATGCCATTTGGAGTAATTCATGGGATGCTGCCGGAAAACCAATTACTTGGGATATGGTTCATTATGATGTGCAACTCATTGGTGGTTCAGTTTTACACCAAGGAAAAATTGCCGAAATGATGACTGGTGAAGGTAAAACTTTAGTGGCAACCTTACCAATTTACCTCAATGCTTTAACAGGAAAAGGTGTTCATGTTGTTACAGTAAATGATTATTTAGCAAAACGTGATGCTGCATGGATGGGTCCAATTTTTGAATTTCACGGATTATCAATTGACTGTATTGATCATCATCAACCAAATTCTGATGCACGAAGAAAAGCTTACCAGGCTGATATTACTTATGGTACAAATAATGAGTTTGGTTTTGATTATTTACGTGATAATATGGCTCATTCACCAAATGATCTAGTACAACGCCCACATAATTTTACCATAGTTGATGAGGTAGACTCTGTTTTAGTAGATGATGCACGTACACCTTTAATTATTTCAGGAGCTATTCCTCAAGGAGATCGTCATGAATTTAATGAATTAAAACCAAAAGTTGAAGAAATTGTCAAACTTCAAAATAGATACTTAACAGGTATTCTTGCCGAAGCCAAAAAGCTTATTGCTGATAAAAAAACCAAAGAAGGTGGTTTTTTATTGTTTAGAGCATTTCGAGGAATACCCAAAAACAAAGCTTTAATCAAATATTTAAGTCAGGAAGGAATTAAACAGCTATTGCAAAAAACTGAAAATTTCTATATGCAAGACAACAATCGTGAAATGCCTAAAATTGACGAAGAGTTGTATTATGTTATTGATGAAAAAAATAACTCCATTGATTTAACCGATAAAGGGATTTCACATTTGGCTGGTAAAAATACTGAAGACCACTTTTTTGTATTACCAGATATGGGAATAGAAGTTGGAAAAATAGATGATAAAGATATTTCTGATGAAGAAAAGACTAAAGAGAAAGAAGAATTATATAGAGAATTTAGTATAAAAAGTGAACGTATACACACATTAAATCAATTATTAAAAGCATATTCCCTATTTGAAAAAGATGTTGAATATGTTCTTATTGAAGATCAAATTAAAATTGTTGATGAACAAACAGGACGTGTAATGGAAGGTCGTCGTTATTCTGATGGTTTACATCAAGCAATTGAAGCAAAGGAAAATGTAAAAATTGAGGATGCAACTCAAACTTTTGCGACAATTACTTTGCAAAATTATTTTAGGATGTACCGCAAGCTATCAGGAATGACAGGTACTGCTGTAACTGAAGCTGGAGAGTTTTGGGAAATTTATAAATTAGATGTTGTTGAAATTCCTACCAATGTGCCATTAATTCGTGATGACCGTGAGGATTTAATTTACAAAACTAAACGTGAAAAATATAATTCTGTAATTGATGAAATTGTTAGATTAGTAGGTGAAAAACGCCCTATTTTAGTAGGAACAACTTCAGTTGAAATTTCTGAATTACTCTCTAAATTACTTACAAGAAAAAAAATAGACCATAATGTACTGAACGCTAAATTACATAAAAAAGAAGCTGATATTGTCGCATCTGCAGGTAATCCTGGAGTTGTAACTATAGCTACAAATATGGCTGGTCGTGGTACAGATATCAAACTTACCGATGAAGTAAAAAAAGCTGGAGGTTTAGCAATTATTGGTACTGAACGCCATGATTCTCGTAGAGTTGACCGTCAGCTACGTGGTAGAGCAGGTCGTCAAGGTGATCCGGGCTCGTCGCAATTTTATGTCTCTTTAGAAGATAATTTAATGCGTTTATTCGGATCTGAAAGAATTGCTAAAATGATGGATAAAATGGGCTTAAAAGAAGGAGAAGTTATCCAACATTCTATGATTTCAAAATCAATTGAAAGAGCTCAGAAAAAAGTTGAAGAAAACAATTTTGGTATTCGGAAACGTTTGTTAGAATACGATGATATTATGAATGCACAACGTGAAGTAATTTATAAACGTCGTCGTCATGCTTTATATGGTGAACGATTACAGGTTGACATAGTAAATATGGTTTATGATACTTGTGAATCCATTGTAATGGAAAACAAGCCAAATAGTGATTATTCAAATTTTGAATTTGAATTGATACGTTTTTCATCAACTACATCACCTTTTTCAAAAGAAGAATTTAATGAAAAAGATGAACAAGTTTTAATTGAAGAATTATTTCAAACAGTTTATAAGCATTATAAAAATAAAATTGAAGCAAATGCAGTTGCCGCATACCCAGTAATTAAGGATGTATACGAAAAACAAGGTGACCGCTATGAAAGAATTGTAGTCCCGTTTACTGATGGAGTTAAAACAATACAAGTTGTTACCAATTTAAAAGATGCTTATGAGAGTAATGGTAAACAATTAATTACAGATTTTGAAAAAAATATTGCTTTAGCAATTATTGATGAAACTTGGAAAGATCATTTGCGTAAAATGGACGATTTAAAACAATCAGTGCAAAATGCTACATATGAACAAAAAGATCCTTTATTGATTTACAAATTTGAAGCTTTTGAATTATTTAAAATCATGTTAGATAAGGTGAATAAAGATGTATTATCTTTCTTATTTAAAGGTGAATTACCTAGTCAAAATCCACAGCAAGTATCGCAGGCAAGAGAACAAAAACAAGAAAAAGTAAAATTGAGCAAAGCAGAATTTAACAGTCCAACTCAAGATGTTCAAGCCAATCAAACCCAACAGCCACAAATTACAGAAACCATTGTTAGAACAGAACGAAAAATTGGTAGAAATGAAAGAGTAACTATCAAAAATATTATAAATGGTGAAAGTAAAAAAGTGAAGTATAAACAAGCTATTCCTTTAATACAAAAAGGTGAATGGGTTTTAATTGATGAATAAATTATCTTATTAAAATAAAATATAAAGGTTTAACATAAATTTATGTTAAACCTTTTTTATTTACAATTTTTTGATATTTATTTTATAAATTTAAAAATTCAAAATTATCTTGAAAATTCTATGGAAAACAAATACACTATAAAATTTACAATAATTCTCCTTTTTTTATTTATCATTAGCTCTTCCTATAGTCAAAATCAATCTAATCAAAAAGATTATTACAAATGGTTTGATAATTACATTGGAATTGAAAATACCGGATTATTTAATGGTTTAAGGTATAAAGAAGAATATAGAACAATTGAAGGTAACCATAAATTCTATCTAACTCCAAATTTTATAAATGCTGACATTGTTTATGATGGTCAATCTTATTTTGATATCAAAATGAAATATGATCTATATGAAGATCAAATTATTGTAAATCTAACTACACATTCAGGAAATAGTATTCTTCAATTGTTAAGTGATAAAGTTGAAAGCTTTAACATTAAAGATATTAATTTTGTAAAATTATCAGATAAACACACACTAAACTCTAACGATATAATTAAAGGGATTTTTGAAATAGTATATAAAAGTTCTAACCTAATTCTCTATAAAAAGAATAAAAAAATTGCAAAAAAGCATCTTACAAAAAAATATATTTATTATACTTTTAATTTTAAAAATCAATACTTCTATTATTTTAATAATGATTTTTATCTAATAAGTTCAAAAAGTAGTATGATTAGAATTTTTCCGAATTATAAAAAAGAAATTAATACTTTTTATAATAAAAACAAAAACTTACTCAATTCAGATTTTGATACTTTTATTATGCAACTTTCTGTTAAATTGAACAATTTAATTACCTCCAATACCTCCGTAAACTAATGAAAAAACTTATTTTTACCTTATTTATATTGAGTTTTAGTTTAATCT
>JAUWLK010000265.1 GCA_030613745.1 Flavobacteriaceae bacterium
TACCTAAAACTCCAATTTTTATAATCAGAAGAGCCTTCTAATTTATTTTCTAAGTCATCAGGTAAGGCTGGAAAGAAATCAATACCAGTTAATAATTCAATTTTATCAATAGAGGTTACGAATTTATAGAGTGGTAAATCGATTTCTTTGTGAGGTATTAAAAAGGCAATTGCTTTTATTTCGGGTTCTGTATAATCAAATAAAATTTTATAAAAATAATTTGGTACAGTCACATCTTCATGGCCAATTGTTTTTAAATTATCTGTTAGTATTCCTCCGGTAATCACATAAATTTCATCATATTTTTGAGCCTAATATCTGGTTTTCCCTTCTAATCTATTCCATATTCCACCATTAAAATCATATACTTGTGGAGAAATATTAGAAGTTAAAAAAGTTTCATTATAGGCTGTCTTGTTAAATTTTCTGTCTCCTGCAGGTAATAAATGCCCTTTAGTATATCCAGATTTTTTATAATTTTTCCAATCAGCTGAACCGGTTTTTACTTGTTTATCCTGTATAAAATATGGCCTTTTTAATTTTATATGAGTAATTTGATCTTTATTTAGTGTGTATGCAACCCATTCTGCTTGTTCGTGTTTTTCGCTATATGACAAGGTGTAAAATTTGTGATAAATTATAGTATTGGTGGTAGAAGTTGGTAAATAATCAAAATCATTCTTTTTTTGTGTAGACCTTGAATTATAGTTACATGAAAAAATAATATTAGATAGTAAAAATAGGTTTAGAAAAATAAATAGGGAAATGATATTTTTATATTTTTCATTTCTTTTTAATTGGAATTTTTTCAAAATTATCTGATTTTTCCAGGGCTTCAAATTTTGAAATTAATTCTTCAGGTGGTTTGGTTAATTTTCTTTTTTTTAGATCAATCCATGCACCATAAATTTCAATTTCAGCAGCTAATACCCCATTTTCTTTGAAAATTTTATGTTGAAATTTGAATCGCTCACCATTTTCAGAAAGACCTTTCACAAATAATTCCACACTAATATTCTCGCTTAAATTAATTTCGCGGTAAAAATTGGTATTTTCACTAAACAATACTGGACCAATGTTTTGTTTATTAAATTCAATCATAGAAAAACCATTTTCTCTAAAAAATCTTACTCGTGCTTCTGCTGCATAATCATTATATGCAGAATGGCGCATATGATTGTTTGGATCAAAATCAGCCCAACGTGTTGAAAAAGTCACTTTATAGCTCATAAATTTGGATTGTATGAAAAGAGATATGGAAAGATAGAAGAAAGATGAGTTCTCGGTTTCATTCTATCTTTCCATTATAATTTTATGCCAGCACATTTGCAATTCTTTTGACAGCCTCTTTTAGGTTATCTTGTGAAGCTGCATAAGATATTCTAACACAGTTTGGAGCACCAAAAGCATCTCCGGAAACGGTTGCTACATTAGCTTTTTCTAATAAAAGCATAGAAAAGTCAGAAGAATTATTTATAGTTTTACCTTGTATTGTTTTTCCAAAATAGTAAGAAATATCAGGAAAAACGTAAAATGCACCTTGAGGTACATTTGTTTTAATACCTTTAATATTGTTAAGTAACCCTAAAATAAGATCTCTGCGAGTTTTAAATTCATCAACCATGTACTGAATTTTAGATACCGGAGCATCTAAAGCTGTAATTGTTGCGCGTTGGGCAATACAATTTGTACCCGAAGTAATCTGTCCTTGCATTTTAGTACAAGCTTTGGCAATCCATTCTGGTGCACCAATGTATCCAACTCTCCAACCAGTCATTGCAAAAGCTTTTGCCACACCATTCACAGTAATAGTTCTATCATACATACTTTCAATAGCTGCAAAGCTAAAATTAGGAACCCCATAATTAATATGCTCATAAATTTCATCCGAAAGAATATAAATATTAGGATGTTTTTCTAATACTTTAGCCAAGGCTCTAAATTCTTCTTCTGTATAAACAGTTCCACTAGGGTTGTTTGGTGAGTTGAAGAATATCATTTTTGTTTTTGGTGTAATTGCAGCTTCCAATTGTTCGGGAGTGATCTTAAAATCAGTTTCAATAGTTGAAGGTATTTCAATATATTTAGCTTCAGCTAATATTGTAATAGCGGAGTAACTTACCCAATATGGTGCAGGTAATATAACTTCATCGCCGGGATTTAGCAATACCATAGCAACGTTAGCAATAGATTGTTTGGCACCGGTTGAAACTACTATTTGATTTGGAGTATATGAAATATTATTATCTCGTTTAAATTTACTACAAATAGCTTCGCGTAATTCACCATACCCATTTACAGGAGTGTATGAGTTGTAATTTTCATTGATAGCTTGAATAGCAGCATTTTTAATAAAGTCAGGAGTGTTAAAATCAGGTTCACCTAAACTTAAACTTATAATGTCTATTCCTTGTTCTTTTAATTCTCTTGCTTTTGCAGCCATTGCTAAAGTTTGAGAGATTGGTAAGCTGTTAATTCTGTTTGATAAATGATTTGTCATTGTAAAATTAATTAATTTTTAAATTATGCAATTTTTGGATGAGTTCCCAGATAGTTTAATTGTTTAAGGTGCTCAGAAAAAGCTCCAATAAAAGTTTTATACTCATTGTAAGGAAGATTAAACTCTTTTGTTGTTTCACGAACAATTTTAGCTATTTTATTATAATGAATATGTGATATATGCGGGAAAATATGATGCTCAACCTGATGGTTTAAACCTCCGGTATAAAATTCTACAAATTTATTTTTTGGTGCAAAGTTAGATGTAGTGAACAATTGATGAATTGCCCAAGTATGTTCCATATTGCCATCTTTATCAGGTAAAGGCATATCTGTATTTGGCATGACATGAGCTAGTTGAAAAGTTATACTTAAAATTATACCAGCAGTATAATGCATAATAAAAAAACCTATTAATACTTGCCACCAAGTAAATCCTAATAATAAAGGTAATACAACCCAAACTGTATAATAAATAATTTTTCCAATGATTAATTTTGTCCATTGTGTAGCTGGATTAGGAAATTTCCCATAAGATAACTTTCTCTTTAGATATTGATAAGACTGCTTAAAATCAGTAGTAATTGCCCAGTTAATAGTCAAGAGTCCGTATAAAAATATGGAATAATACTTTTGGAATTTGTGAATCTTAAGCCATTTGGCATGTTTTGAAAAACGAATAATTCTACCTGCATCAATATCTTCATCCATACCTTGAATATTAGTATAAGTATGGTGTAAAACATTGTGCTGTACTTTCCAATTGTAATCATTTCCGGCAAGAATATAAATACTACTACCCATTAATTTGTTTACCCATTTTTTACTTGAAAATGATTCATGGTTAGCATCATGCATAACATTCATTCCAACACCTGCCATTCCAATACCAATAAATATCATAAATAAAATTTGTATCCAACCTGGTAAATCAAGTGTAAGAATTAAAACTAATGGTATTATAAAAAGAGCAAACATAAAAATCGCTTTTGTGTATAATTTCCAATTCCCCGTTTTTTTTATATTATTTTCTTTAAAATAATTGTTTACACGTTTGTTTAAA
>JAUWLK010000198.1 GCA_030613745.1 Flavobacteriaceae bacterium
TATTTTTAATATAAATGCGAAATTACTTCAGTTTTATACTGCCAATAAAAAATGGGAAGTAGAACCTGGTGGTTTTAATATTTGGATAGGAGGTGATTCCAAAGCTTCATTAAAAGAATCTTTTACAGTAATTGAATAAGATAGTTTAACAGCAAATCAAATTATATCTAAAGAAGTTTCAAAAATTATAACAACAAACTAATACTACAAAATGAAAAGAATAATCACTTTTGTAATTTTATTAATTAGCTGTTCTATAGCATCACAGAACATTGACCAAAAGCTAATAAACCTTGGCATTGAACTTCCTGAAATTCATAAACCTATTGCAAATTATGTTAATTCGGTTAGAATTGGTAATATTGTATATTTATCGGGAAAAGGTCCGCGTAAAGTAGATGGAACTTTTATAACCGGAAAAGTTGGTCAAGATTTAACTATTGAAGAAGCACAGCAAGCTGCTAGATTAACTGGAATTAATCAATTAGCCGCATTAAAAGAAGAAATAGGAAATTTAGACAAAGTGAAAAGAATTGTAAAAGTATTTGGAATGGTAAATTGTACAAGTAATTTTACTGATCAACCTAAGGTTATTAATGGATTTTCTGATTTAATGGTTGAAGTTTTTGGAGAAAAAGGTAAACATGCTAGAAGTGCGGTAGGGATGAGTTCACTACCTGCAAATATTCCTGTAGAGATTGAGATGATTGTTGAAATTGAAGAGATAGAATAAATTTAGAATAAGCATTAATAATATTTAATCAAAATAAAAAGAATCAACTATGAGCAATTTATCAAACAAAAGAATTAACATCTATTTCATTACTATAGCTATAACCTTAGGAGGACTACTATTTGGATATGATACAGGTGTAATAAATGGAACCCAATTTTATTTTTCAAAATATTTTGAATTAACGGGTGCTTTAAAAGGCTTTATTGTAAGTAGTGCGCTTATAGGTGCATTGGCAGGTGCAGCAGGAGCGGGTATTTTAAGTAAGGCTATTGGTAGAAAAAATTCTCTAATTATAGCAGCAGTTTTATTTATGTTTTCTGCCTGGGGTTCGGGTTTGCCAAGTATGTTACCAGAATCAATGTCATTAATGGTATTTTTTAGAATTTTAGGAGGTATTGCCATTGGTATGGCATCGATGAATGCTCCAATGTATATTGCTGAAATTGCTCCGGCTGAAAAACGAGGGACTTTGGTTACTTATTATCAATTAGCTGTTGTTATAGGATTTTTTGTAGTGTTTCTAGCTACCTATTTTATTGGAAATGGACTTAGTGAAGAAGAAAATATTCAATTTGGATGGAGACACATGTTTTGGTCAGAAATGGTGCCTGCAATCTTATTTTTTGTTCTTTTATTTTTTGTTCCTAAAAGTCCACGTTGGCTTATGACTAAAGGAAAAGAAGAAGAAGCTTTGAATATTTTAACAAGAATTCATGGAGAAGAAATGGCCAATAAAGAGTTTGTAGAAATTAAAGAGTCTTTACAAGAAGAAGGGAAAAAAATAAAAACATCTGTTTTTACAAAAACGATGCTTCCAATTGTGATTATTGGAACTATTCTTTCTGTTTTACAACAATTTACAGGGATAAATGCAGTATTGTATTATGGTGCAGATATTTTTGAACAAGCACTAGGTTTTGGAAAAGAGGATATTTTATTGCAACAAATCCTATTAGCAACGGTTAATCTAGTATTTACTTTTGTAGCTATGTTTACTATTGATAAATTAGGAAGAAAACCTTTATTAATCATCGGAGGATTTGGAATGCTTATCGGATTTTTAATGATGGGATTCACTCTTTATTTTAGTGATTATTCTCAAGTAAATTCAGCAGGACTTCCTACAATATCTTCTACAGAAGGAATGATTAGTTTGATAGGTGTTTTAATATTTATTGCTTCTTTTGCCATGTCTATGGGTCCAGTAGTTTGGGTATTGTTATCAGAAATTTTCCCTAATAAAATTAGAAGTGTTGCAATGTCTATTGCTGTTGCTGCACAATGGTTAGCTAATTATTTTGTTTCTCAAACTTTTCCGATTATTGTTGAAAGTGATGCTAATAAATTACAAATAGCTGGGGGTGGATGGAATAATGCTTTACCCTATTTTCTATTTTCAGGATTTATAGTTGTTATTATTCTTTTTGTTTGGAAATATATCCCTGAAACTAAAGGTAAAACTTTAGAAGAAATGGAAACATTGTTTGAAAAGTAAAGAATAAATTTAAGAAATAATAAATAAAAACCACAAACAACTATATATTGTTTGTGGTTTTTTTAAGTGGAGATGGAGGGACTCGAACCCTCGTCCAAACAAGCAACCAAAATATTTTCTACATGTTTAGTTTTTATTTAATTTTAGACCTAAAGCCGACTAAAAACGACCTACTTTAAGCTTATCTTCTTAAATTTCAAATCACAATCAAAGCATTTGTGTTTCTAGGTTTACTTTTACGATGCCTCAAAGTAGAACGCCGTTAACCAAGGCTTTCGAGAGACATTCAGCTTTCCCGCCTGGCGGGACTAGGCTAATCTTACTATTAATTCAGATTATGCAGCTAAAGCGTAGTTATTCTCGCCGTTTAAAAAATTGAAATCGATTTTTACGAGTGCTATTTCATTGCTCGACATGCTTATATTTTAACTGACCTTGCTGTCAAAACCAGTCATCCCCAAAATGTATACCAATTATGATTTGGTATAAATGAACGTTAAGTTTGCAAATGTATAAAATTCATTTAGAATACTTGTACATCTGTTTTAAACTAAATAACTTAGTGCAAAAATTATTCCAATTTTAAAAATAAACAACTTTTATTTTATTTTATTGATATTTAAAGGTTTATAAATAATGTAAACTGAAAATTTGACAGGTTTTTATTTTACTAAAAAATAAATAAATATGAAATTTGCTATAATCAAAGAACGTAAAAATCCACCTGATAAAAGAGTAGTACTTCCACCTGAAGCATGTAAAAGTCTTTTAAAAACTTTTCCTGAAATGGAAATAAAGATTGAAAGTTCTGAAGGAAGAACCTTTACGGATTATGAGTACACAAAAAAAGGTTTAGAAATTACAAATGATGTAAATGATTGTGATGTAATGTTAGGAGTTAAAGAAGTTCCTATTGATGCTTTAATTGCGAATAAAAAATATTTTTTCTTTTCGCATACTATAAAAAAACAACCTTATAATCGTGATTTATTACTTGCAATTTTGGATAAAAATATTGAATTATACGATCATGAAGTAATTACAAATAAAAAAGAAATACGTGTAGTAGCTTTTGGGCGATATGCAGGAATTGTTGGAGCTTACAATGGGATTAGAACTTATGGCTTGAAAACAAAATCTTTTATATTACCTAAAGCAGTAAATCTAATTGATCAAAAAGATCTAATTGCTGAATTGCAAAATATAACCTTACCAAATATTAAAATTGTACTAACAGGTAAAGGAAGAGTTAGTAATGGAGCTAAAGAAATGTTAGACGGTATGCATATTAAAGAAGTATCGGTTGATGAATATTTGAGTCAAGATTTTAATGAATCTGTTTATACACAAATAGATGTTTTAGATTATAACAAACGAAAAGACGGTAAGGTGATAGATATGTATGATTTTTTCAACAACCCTACAGAATATGTTGGTGATTTTATGCGTTTTGCCAGGGTAAGTGATGTTTATATTGCATGTCATTTTTATGGAACAGGAGCTCCTTATATTTATACTCGTAATGATGCAAAATCACAAGATTTTAAAATCAAAGTTGTAGCTGATATAAGTTGTGATATTGATGGCCCGGTTGCTTCTACAATCCGTTCATCAACAATTGCAAACCCAATTTACGGATATCATCCAATAGATGAAAAAGAAGTTGATTATTTAAATGATGGTGCAATTGCAGTAATGGCAGTTGATAATTTACCGAATGAATTACCAAAAGACGCTTCAATTGGGTTTAGTGAAAGTTTTATAGAATACGTAATTCCGGCATTTTTTAATAATGATCAAGATGGTGTATTAGAACGTGCAAGAATGACTCAAAACGGTAAATTAACCAAACGTTTTTCTTATTTACAAGATTATGTTGATGGAAAAGAATAAGGTAGTATTTTTTATATGAAACCTGATCCAAATTTTTTAATCCAACTTGCTAATACTAGAATGCCTTTTGGTAAATACAAAGGTGTTTTTTTAATTGATTTACCTGAGAATTATTTAGTTTGGTATAGAAATAAAGGCTTTCCGAAAGGAAAATTAGGACAATTTATGGAGTCTGCTTTTGAAATAAGAAGAAATGGATTAGAGCATCTAGTTAATCAATTAAAAAAATCAGGCTAAGATAATTCAATTCTGCTACTACTTTTTTTGCTAAAGTAAATTCCATAAAGAATAGGAAAAAAGCCAAAACCAATAGCCAATAGTAATAGTTCTCTATTTTCAGTATAATACGTAACTATTCCTATAATAATTTCGGATAAAGCTAAAAAAACCAAATTCACTTTTACTATTCTGTTAACATTTAGTAAAGCTATTCCATAAAAGAATAATAAAACTGGAGGAGCCAAACGGTAATATCCTTTATATAACAAAATAAATAAAATAATGCTTCCTAAAATCAAAGGAATAAAAAAATATAAAATTTGATTTCTCGAAATTTTAACATTATTTTTTCTTGCTAATATGAATGTAGTTAATACAGATATTAGAAAAATTAAAAATGCCAATACAATTAGTAAAATTTCAAAAAAATTAATAGGCAATAAATTAATTCCTTCTTCAGCATATTTATATCCATGAATTAATTTACTGGCAATAAATATTCCTATTAGTGAATAAATTCCTGAAAAAATAAAAGATTTTGATATGTAGTTCATTTTATAA
>JAUWLK010000228.1 GCA_030613745.1 Flavobacteriaceae bacterium
AATATTAGTATTGACCTAAGAACATTGGCTAGAGATTTAGGAATTCCGGTAGTTCCAACTAGCGCAAGATTTAATGAAGGTATACCAGATCTTATTCAAACAATAAGTGAAGTTGCTTCTGGAAAAGTAATTTGTAAGCCACATCGCATAAAAAATATATCTAAAAATATTTTAAATGCAGTAAAAGAATTAAGTATAGAAATTGAAAAAAACTTTCCTACAATACCAAATAGTAGATGGATAGCTTTTAGATTGTTAGAAGGAGATAATCGAATTATAAATGCATTAAAAACAGGAGAATTAGTTTAAAAATAAAAAATATGAGTAATAATTCTGTTGAAAATATTATAAACTTATCTAATGATTTGCGTTGGAAAATTGGTGATGACTTTCACGATCATTTAGCTGAGGGTATTTATGCCGATGCCTCGGAAATTGCCAATAGTTCAGTAATTACAGATGATAAGAAAAAAAGATTTCGTTTAGATTCCAAAATTGATAAAATTGTTACCAGTAGAGTATGGGGTTTTCCAATCATGTTTTTGATACTAAGTGTAGTTCTTTGGTTAACAATCGTGGGAGCGAATTATCCTTCAGCATTACTATCAGATTTGTTGTTAGGAAACTTTCATCCAATATTGAAAAGTTTATCAGTAAGTATAGGAATGCCCTGGTGGTTAGATGGGTTTTTAATTGACGGAGTTTATTTGGCAGTTGCTTGGGTAATAGCTGTTATGCTGCCTCCAATGGCAATATTTTTTCCAATGTTTACACTGTTGGAAGATTTTGGATATTTGCCTAGAGTTGCTTTTAATTTAGATTATTTATTTAAAAAATCAGGCGCTCACGGTAAACAAGCTTTAACAATGAGTATGGGTTTTGGATGTAATGCTGCAGGTGTAGTTGCTACTAGAATAATTGATAGTCCACGTGAGCGATTAATTGCCATTATCACCAATAATTTTTCTTTATGTAATGGTAGGTGGCCAACTCAAATTTTAATTGCAACAATTTTTATTGGTGCTGTTGTTCCGAATTGGTTATCAGGATTTGCGTCTTTATCAGCAGTTATCGGAATAGCAATATTGGGTATATTTTTTATGTTTTTAACATCCTGGGCTTTGTCAAAAACAGTATTAAAAGGTGAAGTTTCAACTTTTAATTTAGAATTACCACCATATCGTCCACCAAGATTTTGGAAAACTATTTATACTTCATTAATTGACAGGACTTTAATTGTTTTATGGAGAGCTGTTTTGTTTGCTGCTCCTGCTGGAGCAGTTATTTGGTTGATATCAAATATCTATATTGGAAATGAAAGTATTGCTTCTTGGACCATAAACTCTTTAGATGGTTTTGGATTTCTTTTAGGTCTTAATGGAGTTATTTTATTGGCTTATATAGTTGCCATTCCTGCAAATGAAATTGTAATTCCAACTATTTTAATGTTAACAGTTTTGACTACTGGAATTGTTGGTGGAGCAGGAGCAGGTGTTATGTTTGAATTAGATTCTGTTAATGAAACAGCAACTATTTTAAAAACAGGCGGGTGGACTTTACTAACAGCAGTTAATTTGATGCTATTCAGCTTATTACACAACCCGTGTAGTACAACTATTTATACCATTTACAAAGAAACTAAAAGTATTAAATGGACAATTGTTGCTTCAATTTTACCTGTAATTATGGGATTTGTAATAACTTTTTTAGTAGCTCAAATTTGGAGAATTATTTTTTAATTTAAAATAACTAAAATCCAATATCCAAATCCAATCTAATTCTATTTCCAGTTTCTATAGCTATCCCGTAAGGAATTATTTGATCAACAATAAAATAGCGCAATTTTAATTTAAATTTTTTGTTAATTACATAACCTGCTCTTAATTCAAGTCCTTTAAAGTTTGTTAATCTACCGGCAGATGAACCTTGATTAGAATAATCCCAACGTGTCCAATCATTTTGCGTTAAAAAATCTACAGCCGAATACCTTTCCATATAAGTATAGTAGGCTTGAATTGTCCAATCTCCTTTCACTTTATAATTTCCTAAAGTAAAAGCCATAACAATACCTTGTTTTTGATCTCTTAGGTTTTGAGGAATAGAGTCATTTTTATTTAAATTTTCAATATTTTGATAAAAATCAAAACCAATAGTAACTGAAGGTTTTTCAATTACCTTAATTTTTGTTCCAAAATGGATGATGGAATAGTTAATGCTATAAGAATCATTTCCATCAGGAATATTTGGCATATTTTTAAAATAATAAAATGAAGGAAATATTTTCAGTTTGTTTTTCCAATGTGTTGAGAGTAATTGAATTCCTTGAAAATAGCTATCCTCATTAAAAGAAGTACCACCTGAACCTACAATAAAATGTCCCAAACTCAATTTTAAGGTTTGTAAAAATTGAGAATCACTATTCATTTTTGCACTAATAAAGATTCCTTCCGGAAAAACATTATCACTCCAAAATAATTCATTTTGTTTTTCAAAAGGGAATGTATTTTTACCAAGCCAGCCTGAAAACCATTTGTAATCAGCTTTGAAATATAGTTTTTCAAAACCAATTGGTAAGGTGCTAAATTCTTTAAAACCAGACCCCAGAGTTATTTGTGCATCTTGTTGATTATGTCTGTCCCCAGTTCGCAGTCGCATTCCAAAAGAAGCCCAGTCATTGTATTGATACATCATTCCGAAACGAAAACGATAGCGCAAACGACTTCGGTTATCTCTAAAACTTCCGTCAGATTTTTGTGAATTCCAGTCTTGTTCTATCCGGAATCTGAAATCTCCAGTAAATGATAATTTTTTATTTATACGATCTGTTTGAGCGTAAAGAAAAAAGGAATGAAAAAAAAATAGAGCCAGAGTTAAAAAAAAATATTTCATAAATAGCTACCAATTTTAATATAAAACGATTATAAATTTATTAATTAAATTGTACGTTTTAAAGGTACCAAATTACCAATAAAAGTAATTCATTTTTTAGTATATTTTTAAAATGAACAACAAATTTCTCTCGTATTATTTCATTATTTATATACTTTATTTTACTTTACTTGTATCAAGTTTATCTTTAATTTCTTTCCAGGTAATTAGTTTAATATTATGCTCTTTTAATGCTGATTTAAATTCTTTACCCATAACGGTATTTAAATCATTTTGTCTCCAAGTTGAACCGAAGTCAACATGATCAATAGCCACTGCCTGCATTTCACTATTGTCAATTGCCAGATGAATAATCAATTCATTTAACCCAGGTGTTAATTGCTTAATTATATTTTGATAAAAAGGTGTCCATTCATGAATTTTCCGATTTATATTCATCATAAAGTAATTATCAACAATTATTTGGTTGTCATCTATTTGTTTTAATAAGGTCGGATAACCTTGAGCAGCATTCATTGGAAAAAAGACAGGAAGATTATAAGTTTTGCCAATTTTAAGGTAAACATTGAATAGTTCTGGAGTGGTGAAAAGACTACCCATATGATTGTCAAGATGGGTTGGTTGTACTCCAAAAGCTAAAGCTCGTTCAACTTGAGCTTTTAATTCTTTCTCAACCTCATCTGGAACGGCATTTTTAGCTACTTCCTCAGAGGTACGATAAAAAAATCCATCATTATCCAATAAACTTGGAATTTCTGAGGCAGGCAAAACGCCACCCCATCGATAATTTTTCCATTCAGAAGTCAAGGTTAAATGTATACCAAAATCAAATTCAGGATGCTGTTTGGCATATTTTGATATTTCTGGAAACCAAGGACAAGGAACCATAATACTTGCTGAGTTTATTCCTGAGCCTTCAAAAGCTTTTATTGTTGCTGAATTTACAGAATGAGCCAATCCAATATCATCAGCATGAACAATTAAAAGTTTGGTTTCTTTATCATATCCTAATCGCTCGATTAAAGTTGTTGACTGGGAAAAAATAATAGTTGGAAAGAAAAAGACCAATGAAAAACAGCAGAGATAAATTAATTTTTTCATAGTATATGTATGTTCAAGAAGATTTTTAATAATAGTTTCAACACTATATTATTAGTGTTGAAACTATAAGTAAATTTATTTACCAGCTCTTTTTTCAAGTTCGGTTCTATTGATTAATAATTCCCGACCAAGAGGCTTGACGTTTCTAAAAGTTTGAGTATGTAAGTTCAGTTTACCTTTTGGTATTTCAAAAGGGCTGGTATATTTCTTACCAAACTGCATAGGATA
>JAUWLK010000281.1 GCA_030613745.1 Flavobacteriaceae bacterium
ATGATCAAGAGCTTCACCTCTTAAATTTGCAGCTTCTACAAAAATTTTTAAATTATCAAGTATTTGTTCTTGTCCGGTAAAATCATCAAAAGATAATGGGCGTAATTTTTTTTCTACATCAATATCTTCATTACTAAAATTTTTATTTGTTGCATCTAAATGTTGATTCATAAAGTCAAAGATAAAAGAAAAAGTACTATTATAAGGTGTAAGTCTATTCTAATTTTTTAATTCAATTTCTGTTGCAAGAATAATAGCACTAGGGAATTCTTTTTTGATATCAACCAATGACCTGTCAGCTTCTAACCGTGTAATATAATTACCAACTTGTACTTTCCATTCTGGTGAGCTAAAAACTATTTTGGTTGGAACTTTAGGGAAAAGTGCCTTAAATTCATCTTTAATATCATAAGAGCCCTTTTCACTTCCATAAAATAATTGAATTTTATATCCTTTATAAGTTTTTAAACTTTTATTGTATTGTTTTTTTTGCGCTAGCATTTCATCAATTTTTGCACCACTTTCAATTCTTACAGTCCCTTTTGTTTGCTGCGCAAAAATTTGAGCACCAATAAAAATAAAAAAAATGAAACTAACTAGAAATGTTTTTTTAGTTTGCTTTGACATAGTATTTAATTTTTTTACAAATCTAAATTAATGTTTTTTAAAAACAATAATCATTTTTTATTTAGAATGACTATAAATTACATGCTACTTTAAATTAATCTTTGACAAAATTATTTTAAATGTATTTTTGTAATCATTATTTTTATTAAAAAATAACTATTAAATAATTAAAAATAGTAATTTTGAAAAATTAACACTTTTAAAGGTGTTAAGTATGAATTATTTGAGCTCAAAAATAAACATAAAATAACACAAATGAATATTGTGATAAAACGCATTCCATTAAAGAAATTAGTATCAAGCCTTTCTTTACTTTTTATCTTTTCTTTTAACATATTAGCCCAACAAGGAGACCCGGTTAATGGTAAAAAATTATATAACGCTGATTGTGCTGCTTGCCATAAATTAGATAAAAGGTTGGTTGGACCACCCTTAAAGGGGATTAGTGAAAAAAGGAGTAATGAATGGTTACATGCTTGGATTAAAGATAATAATGCATTAAGAGCTAGTGGAGATAAAGATGCCATTGCTATATTTGAGGAGTATAGCAAAATACCAATGTTAGCCTATCCAAAATTATCAGACCAAGATATTAATGATATTATTGCTTATACTGATGATAAACCAGTAAAAACAGAAGCTGCTATTGCTGGCTCTCAGGCAGTTGATCCTAAGATTGCAATTGGTAAAAAATTATATCAGGCTAATTGTGCTGCTTGCCATAAATTAGATAAAAAATTAATTGGTCCACCTCTAGGAAATGTTGCAGAAAAAAGAGAAATGGATTGGTTGAAATTGTGGATTAAAGATAATAATGCTTTTAGAGCTAGTGGAGATAAAGATGCCATTGATATATTTAAGGAATATAATGGTATGCCAATGACGGCTTATCCGCAATTATCAGATGAAGATATTGAAGCTATAATTGCATATACATCTGTAGGTGATGTGCAAAAAGTAGCTGCTACAAGTGTAGAGACTGATGTTTTGGCAAAACCAAAAACATCGAGTAGTTGGATTTCGTATGTAGTTATAGCTGTAATTTTATTATTAATTGTTTGGATTTATTTACAAAGCAATAATGCATTCTTAAAAATAGTTGCTACTATTTTTGTTTTATTGTTAAGTGCTTATATAACATTTGATTGGTTAATGGGTATTGGTATCGATCAAGATTACCAACCAATTCAACCAATAGCATTTTCACATAAAATTCATTCTGGAGATAATAAAATTGATTGTGAGTATTGTCACTCTTCTGCTAAAAACAGTAAAACTTCAGGAATTCCTTCAGTAAATGTATGTATGAATTGTCATAAAAGTATTTCTGAATACACAGGTACAACTACTTTATCTGAAAAAGACAAAGCATTTTATGATGCAGAAATTCATAAAATATATGACGCAATAGGTTGGGATCCTGAAAAACCAGGATACATAGAAAATTATGAACAAAAACCAATAAAATGGGTTAGGGTTCATAATTTGCCAGATTTTGTTTATTACAATCACTCTCAGCATGTTACTGTTGCCGGTTTAGAATGTCAAGAATGTCACGGTCCTGTTGAAGAAATGGATGATTTATATCAATATTCACCTTTAACAATGCGTTGGTGTCTAGACTGTCACAAAGAAACAGATGTTGATTTGAAAGGTAATGCGTACTACGCAAAAATACATGAAGAACTTGCTAAAAAGTTTGGTGTAGAAAAAGTGACGATAGCTCAATTAGGTGGTACAGAATGTGGTAAATGCCACTATTAAAGAGGTAAGAAGCAAGGAGTAAGAATAAGAATTAAAAAGTAGTTGAATCAAATTTTTCAACAAAAACGAAATAACAACAATAAAAATATGGCATCAAACAAGAAATACTGGAAAAGTGTTGAAGAACTAAAAGAAAATAGTTCTATTGTTGAAAAGCTAAAACAAACTGAATTTGTTGAAGAGATTCCAACAGATCAATTTTTAGGAGATAAAGAAGCATTAGAATCAAGTAGTACTTCTCGAAGAGACTTTTTAAAATATGTAGGGTTTTCAACAGCAGTTGCATCTTTAGCAGCTTGTGAAGGACCAGTAATAAATTCAATTCCATACCTAGTTAAACCAGATGAAGTTACACCTGGTGTTGCAGATTTTTATGCAACTACTATGGCTGATGGTTATGATTTTGCTAATGTATTGGTTAAAGTTCGTGAAGGACGCCCTATTAAAATTGAACCAAATAAAGATTCAAAAGAAGGAAATGCTAATGCTAGAGTTCAAGCATCTATATTAGGATTATATGATAATAATCGTTTAAGAGGTCCTAAAGCTAAAGGAGAAACTACAGATTGGAAAACAATGGATACTGGAATTGTTGGAAAATTAAATGAACTAAAAGCTAAAGGTGAAAAAATAGTATTCTTGACTGGGACATGCGCTAGTCCGTCAACCAAAAGTTTGATAGGAAAATTCACTGAACAATTTGGTAATGTAGAGCATGTGGTTTATGATGCTATTTCTGAAGATGCTGCTTTAAATGCATTTGAAAAAATGTACGGTGTTAGAACTTTACCTGATTATGATTTTAGCAAAGCAGAAGTAATAATTTCAGTTGTAG
>JAUWLK010000064.1 GCA_030613745.1 Flavobacteriaceae bacterium
ATTGATTGAAAGCTTTGATTATACTTATCAAATGCCATCAGGAGATTCAAGAGAATATATCTATACTTTATTTAAAAGAAATATTTAGATTTTAAATGATAGAAAAAGCGGATATTAATTTTTTTATTAAATTAGTAATCGCTTAACTATCAGTTTAATTAAAATTTAATAAAATGAAAAAATTAGTAGCAGAATTTATTGGTACACTTTGGTTAGTACTCGGAGGTTGCGGTAGTGCAGTTTTAGCAGCCACTTTTCCTGAATTAGGTATTGGTTTTGCAGGAGTTGCTTTAGCATTTGGTTTAACCGTTTTAACTATGGTTTATGCTTTAGGACATATTTCAGGAGCCCATTTTAATCCTGCAGTTTCTTTTGGGTTATGGGTTGGTGGTCGCTTTGATAAAAAAGACCTTCTTCCTTATATTGGTGCCCAAGTCTTAGGAGGAATTGTCGGTGCTGGAATTTTATATGTTATTGCAAGTGGTAAATCTGGATTTGAATTAGGTGGTTTTGCTGCTAATGGTTTTGGTGAAAATTCACCTGGTGGATATAGTATGACGGCAGCGTTGGTTACTGAAGTTGTGATGACTTTTATGTTTTTAATCGTAATTTTAGGTGCTACTCACTCAAAAGCTCCTAAGGGATTTGCAGGTTTAGCTATCGGATTAAGTTTGACACTTATTCATTTGATTAGTATTCCTGTTACTAATACTTCAGTTAATCCTGCAAGAAGCACAAGTCAAGCCTTTTATGTTGGAGGTTGGGCAACTGAGCAATTATGGTTGTTTTGGGTTGCTCCAATAGTTGGTGCTATACTAGCAGGTTTGGTTTATAAATTTATGTCGCCAGAAACAGAAAGTTGATATCACGCCAAAAAGAATTAATATAATATTATCAAAAGTCTGTTTAAAGAGAATTTTTTAATGAAAAATAAATTTTAAAATGATATTTACTACGGAAAGACTTATAGTAAGAAATTTTAAAATAACAGATTCTGAAGAGTTTTACGACTTGATGGGAAATGCAAATGTGATGAATCCAATTCCTTTAGAGGCTTTGTCTCGTGAAGAATGTGATAAAAAACTTCAAGAATTGATGAGGTTATCAACATTAAAATCAGAAAAATTAATATGGGCTGTAATTAATAAAAATGATTATGAATTTATCGGACTTTGTGCTTTAATTAAAAATGATGAAAATGATAATGAAATAGCATATCGTTTGAGAGAAAAATATTGGAAAAAAGGATTTGGAACAGAAATAGCTAAGGGCTTAATAAAATATTCTTTTAAGCATTTGAATTTTAATAAAATAACGGCAGATGTAAATATTACAAATGAAAAATCTATTAAAATTTTAAACAAATTAATGAAACCAGTTAGAGAGTTTTATAATAAAAAAGAGCAATGTATAGATAGAAGATATAAACTGGAAAAACAAGATTGGTTGAATAAAAATTTTTAAGAGTTTTTTACCTTGATAATTTGTGCCGCAATACTTACAGCAATTTCATCTGGAGTTTTACTTTTTATAGGCAATCCAATTGGAGAGTGTACTTTTTTGAGTTCTTCTTCTGTAAACCCTTCTTTTAGCATAACTTCATACATGGTTTGTAATTTGGTTTTACTACCTAAAACTCCAATATATTTATATTTATTCTTAATAATTTTGCTTAATACTATTTTATCATCAGAATACTTATTTGTCATAATGGCAACATAGCTTTCATTTCCTTGCTTGATGTGTTTTTCAATTTCCTGATATTTGATAATATGTTTTTCATGGGCATAATCATTTAAATCGAATGTATTTAAATGTTGTCTATTATCAAAAATTACGATATGAAATCCTAATAATTTAAATATTTTTGAAGTCGAAAGGCCAACATGTCCACCACCAACTAAATATAGTGTGTCTTTAAAACCAATTTGTTCTTTATAATACCAATTTTCAGAATTATTAATTTTATAATGATATTGGGTTACAATTTTTCCAAGATTAAATTCAAATAAAGTAGGAGTTAAGTGTAATACTCCTTTTTGATTTTTTTGTAAACAATCAATAATTTTTTTAATTACTTGTAAATGATTTTTATCTAAGGGATGAAAAATTATAGTCTGTTCTCCCGAGCAGATCAATCCTGATTTATCTTTTATTTTTCCTTTATGTATTTGTCTTTTTAAAAATATGGATTGGGATTTGTTATTAAGTAATTTTTTTATTTCTTCAACCAAATTAAATTCCATTATACCACCACCAACAGACCCAAAAATTGAACCGTCCTCTGCAACTAACATTTTAAAGCCTTGTCGTCCGGGTGAACTACCAATATTTTCAATAACTGTAAGAAGATAAACTTTTTGGTTTTCTTGTAATTTTGTTAAAAGAGTATTCCAGAATTTCATAAAAATTAATTAAATATATTTTCACTAAATGCATAATAAATAGCCATTAATCCTGAAAATATAGCACTAGCTAAAAAACGCCATTTGAGATGAAATTTATTTTGGATGATATAATTTGCTACAAATGAAATAGGAATATTGACCAAAAATGACCAAAAGGCTACTATGAGTAAATTCGTGCTGATATCTTGTAAATGACCAGAAAATAATTTGATAAAAAATAAATGCCTTGCAATCCAAATTGGGTTAAAATACAATATAGCCAAAGCAGTTTTGGTCAAAGTTTTTAAAATACCTGATAAGGTTTTTGTTTTTTTATCAATCCAATGAAAATAGTTAGGTATTTCAAAAGCATAAACGGTTGCACCAATAAATATCATTCCAAAAAAACGACTCCACATAAATTCGTCAAGTAAAAGAGATGCAATTGTATCTCCTGCACTATAAATAATAGCACCGCGTAGTATATTTGATTTTGTATAGCTAATTTTCATATAGTCCCATCAATACTTTTTCCGGTGTAAAAGGTGAATGAAATTTCAGTTTGTAATTTGGATTAAATGCAGAAACAGCATTTTGAATGGCAAAATAAGTACCTATTCCATACATTAACGGAGGTTCTCCCACTGCTTTTGATTTTAATATTGCCATATCATTACCTTTTGTTTCTAACGGGATAACATCTACTGTTTTGGGTATAGAAAACAAATCAGGAATTTTGTATGAAGATAAAGTATTTGATAATAATTGTCCGTTTTCATTATAAACAATCTCTTCCATAGTCATCCAACCAATACCTTGTGCCAAAGCACCTTCTACCTGCCCCATATCAATACCTAAATTCATACTTGTACCAAAATCATGAACAATTTGTACCGCATCAATTTCATAAGTACCTCGAAGACAATCTATCGTTGCTGTAGTAATAGCAGTTCCGTAAACATGATATGCAAACGGATGACCTTTTTCTTTTGTTTTATCAAAATGAATAATTGGCGTAGCATAATGTGCATTTTCTGATAATGCAACACGTTCTATCATAGCTTGAGCGATTACTTTTTCCCAGGATAAATTAGATTTTTTATCATTTATAAAAACAAAATCTTTTTTAAAAACTACTTGATTTTCCTTTACGGATAACATTTTAGATGCAACTAATTTCAATCTTTCAATTAATGAATTACAGGCTTGTAAAACGGCTTTTCCATTTAAATCGGCTGTTGCACTTGCTGCTGTAGGCGAAGTATTAGCAACTCTTGTTGTGTTTGTTGTTTCTAATTTGACTTTTGATGGGCTAATACCCAAAGTATTAAAAGCTACTTGCAACATTTTTGTATTGACACTTTGTCCCATTTCAACGGCACCCGTACTAACTCCCACACTTCCATCTTGATAAATATGAATTAAGGCTCTGGCATGATTCATAGGTGTGTTGGTGAATGAAATTCCAAATGCAATAGGCATTAAAGAAATACCTTTTTTAAATTGTAAGTTTTCTTTGTTAAAATTTTCAATTTCTTTTTCAAGTTTTTTTAAATCAAACTTTTCTTTTGTAGTAAACCAACTTTTTTGTGCTTCTACTTGTGTAGCGATTTGACCATAAGAAAATTCATCATTTTCTGTTAATAAATTTGCTTCTTGAATTAACCTTTTATTAATACCAATTTCATTAGCTGCTTTGGCAATAGCAGATTCTATAACAAACATTCCTTGTGGTCCACCAAAACCTCTAAAAGCAGTGTTTGGAGGTAAATTAGTTTTACAACTATAAACAGTTGTTGTTACGTTTGGAATGAAATAACTATTTGTTGCATGAAATAAAGTTCTTTCAGCTATGGAAGGAGACAAATCAGCAGCAGCACCCGAATTTTGTAAAAAATCAACCTCAAATGCCTGTATTTTTAAATCTTTGGTTAAGCCGATTTTAAAGGTAGATTCATAGGGGTGTCGTTTACCCGTCATGCGCATATCATCATGTCGGTTTAAAACAAATTTTACAGGTTTTTTTAATTGCTGAACAGCAACTGCTGTCATCACAGCCCATGCTGTTGCTTGGTCTTCTTTACCTCCAAACGCACCACCCAATCTAATAACGTCAACTTCAATTTTATGCATAGGAATCCCCAATACTTTTGCAACTGTTTTCTGGACAATTGTTGGTCCTTGTGTTGAAGAAGTGATTTTAATATTCCCATTTTCCATAGGAATTGCATAAGAACCTTGTGTTTCTAGATACAAATGTTCCTGACCATTGGAAAAAGTATTTCCTTCATAAACATAATTACATTTTGCGAAAGAGTTTTCAGTATTTCCTAATTTAAAACTTCTTGGAGCATTTATAAAACTACCTTGTTCTTTGGCCTCTTTTGCAGTTGTTATTACAGGTAATTCTTCAATATCAATTTTAATAAGTGCTCTTGCTTTTTTTGCAATAGCTTCATTTTTTGCCACAATAAAGGCAATTGGTTGCCCTATAAAATGGACTTCCTTTTCTGCCCAAAGAGGTTCATCGGGTATAATCCCTCCAATTTGATTTTCCCCTAAAATATCTTTGTAAGTAAAAATTTTGATCACTCCTTTGATTGCTTCCGCTTTAGCGTAATTAACCGAAATAATTTTACCGTGTGCTTTTGGAGAATCAAACACCAAACCAAATAAAGTGTCTTGCCTTGTAATAATATCATCTACAAAAAGCGATTCACCTCTTAAATGACCAAAAGAATCAATATTTTTCATAGTTTTTGTTATTAATAAGGTTTTGAAATTTGATTTTTTCAGGGAATAATTCAATAAAATGAGCAAAAAATAACTGTCTTGCCAGCAATCGTTTATAATTGGATGCACCTCTTACATCACTAATCGGACTTATTTCTGATTGCAATATTTTTTCTGCTTGTTTGATTGTTTCTGTATTAATTGTTTTTCCTTTTAGGAAGCCATTTGTTTTTGTCAAAAATTTAGGAATCGCAGCAACGCCTCCTAATGAAAAATAAGCGGTGCTAATTTTGTTGTTTTTTATAATAATTTTACTTGCAGAATTTACACTGGCAATATCTAAATGTGTTCGTTTACTTACTTTTTCAAAATGAAAGTAAGTATTTTTAACAGGGATTGAAAAAGATACTGAACTAATTAATTCATCATCTTGTAAATCGTATTTTTTATAATTTTGATGAAATTTTTGAAAAGGTATTTCCCTTGTTGTTCCGTTATTATGTTTAATTGTTAAGATGCTATTTAAAGCTAAAAAAAAGATTGACATATCACCAATTGGCGATGCGTTTACAAAGTTTCCACCCAGCGTTCCCATATTTCTAATTTGCTGTGATGAAACTAATTTTAAATAAGTATTCAACTTTGGGAAAATCATTTGGAATTTTTCATTTTCTAATATTTCAGTAACTGTTGTACTAGCTCCAATGGTACAAATATTATCAGAAAACAGGATACCTTTTAAAGAAGGATCTTCTCCAATTAACTGTATTTTTTCTTCAGATAATTGATCTGCATATCGAACAAATAAGTCAGTTCCGTTGGCAACTATTGTTCCGTTTAAAGAGTTTAAATTTTGAATATTTAAATCATTCAGTTTCTTTGGGATATCGATAAAATAATTTGGAATAAAACACTCATCGATTAACCATTTTATTTGGTGATTAGCATCTTTGAATATTAGTTTTTCTGTTATGTTTTTTGCTGCTTTTTCTATGGATTTATATCCTGTACAACGACAAATATTTCCGCTTATAGCGTCATGACTTGTATTGAGATTGCCATTAGAATTAGTTAAGGCATAACCAGTTAATGAAACTGCAAAACCTGGAGTGCAAAATCCACATTGTGTAGCATGGTTATCATACAAAGACTGTTGAACGGTATTAAGATTTTGAGATAAATTAACACCCTCAATAGTTACAATATGTTTTCCGTTAGCATTTCCCAAAGGAGAAATACATGAAGTGATACTTTGGTAAGATATTTTGTTGTTTTTGAGTGTTCCAACTAAAACAGTACAAGCGCCACAATCCCCTTCTCTGCAACCTATTTTTGTGCCTTTTAATTGTTCGTTTTTACGGATAAAATCAAGTAAGGTCATGCCAGAATTGGCTGATGTTTTAATGATTTTATTGTTTAATATAAATTGAATCATAAGCGATGGCAAGATATTAAAAATTGTATGAAATATATTTTTAATACATCTTTAATTGGAATAAGTTTGGTAAAAATGATTGTTAGAGCAAATAGAATAAAAAAGCAGAATAATTTAAAATGTTAAAAGCCTTTTGCATATCTTTAAAAAGCATTAACTTGTGATTGAAAACAAACACTAAAAATTTCTTTATACAATGAAAACAAAATCAGATTTCTTTAAAAAAAGGACAATATATTTTGTTATGTTTTTATTTATAGCAATAGGGTATTTCCAAACAATTCCTCAAGCAATAGCACAACAAATAGAAACAGATGATTATGTTACCTATAAAGGGTTGGTTATAGATATCAATTCTAAAAAATCATTAGAATTTGCAACTCTTTCTGTAAATGAAACCAATATATCTACCATCACCAATTCTGATGGAAAATTTTTGTTAAAAGTTCCAAAAAATTTGACAGATAAAAGCGTAACGATATCTTATTTGGGCTACTATAATAAAGTATTTTCATTATCTAAACTTTCCACTGAAAATACCACTATTAAATTAGTTGCATCAATTGAAAAATTACCAGAAATCAGTATTATTTCTAAAGATCCAGACTTTATAGTTAAAAAGGTTATGGAAAATAAAAGGAAAAATTATTTTCAAGATCCTGTTATAATGAAAGCTTTTTACCGAGAATCTATAAAAAAACGAAGAACTTATGCGTCACTTTCTGAGGCGGTGGTTGAGATTTATAAGAAACCTTATCAATCAAAAGGTTTTGATTATGTAAAACTTAATAGAGCTAGAAAAAGTACTGATTATAGAAAAATTGACACATTGGTAATAAAACTTCAAGGAGGACCTTATAACAATATAAATATTGATTTGATAAAAAACCGTGATATGTTTTTTAGCGAAGACATTTTTGAAAAATATAAATTTACTTTTGAAAAAGTTATAAGTATCAATAACAGAATGGCTTATGTTATTAATTTCAATCCTTATAAGTATATAGACGAACCTTTATTTTTTGGAAAATTATATATTGATGTTAATACATATGCTTTGAGTAAAGCAATATTTAGTTTAAACCTTGATAATCCAAAAAAATCAAGTAAATATTTTGTTAAGAAAAAACCTGCTAAAGCTGATGTTACACCTACAATTGCTAATTATAGAGTTGATTATAGAGTAAAAGATGGTAAATGGTATTTCGGTTATAGCCGAATTGAATTGACATTTAAAATAAATTGGAAAAAGAAATTATTCAATTCATTATACAATATAACCATTGAAATGGCTGTAACGGATTGGAAGATAAATGCAGATAAAGATACTTTGAAGAACAGAGAAAAACTAAAAACAAATGTTATTTTAAATGATAAAGCTTCAGGTTTTTCTAATCCTGAATTTTGGGGAGAATATAATGTTATTGAACCTGATAAGTCCATAGAGAACGCTATTAAAAAAATACAACGTCAATTAAATAAAAAAGGATAGAATTGTTTATTTCATCAGAATTTTAAAAAAAATCAAATTTTATTTTTCAACCTTGATTTATTTTAGAATAAATAAAAGGAATCAAATCATTTTAAAATTCTAATTAATAAGGTGTTTTTCTAATATCATTGTTTTTATCCATAGCATATATGTAATGAGTCAAAATAATGTTTTAATAAAATTTTAATATAATTATATGGTTTAATTTGTAATTTGCCCACTTTTTCAACAAGAAAATTTAGATTTTTATCATACAAATGCAGTTAAGAAACATCTATATACTTTTTTCACTATTTTTCATTTCAATAAATTTATATTCACAAATAGATAATAATAAAGTGATTGTAACAGGTAAATTTAATTATCAGCCTGATAATGATGAGCAATTGAATTTTATCTCTTCAAATACTATTGAACAAAAAAGAGAGATTATTACTCGTTTTGGAACATTAGAAGATATCTCAGACTATTTCCCAAAATACAGTGTAAATAAAAAAGAGAATAAAAAAAGTATGTCTAGCCATAATCAAAGGGATAAAGATATATTAGTTAAAAAATATTGGAATGGAAAAGATGTTAGTGTTGTAAAACTAAAAACAAAACTTGAGCTTGGTAAAATTGAAACAAATACACAGAGAATTAGAATTGAATGTCGTGACCATAGTTATGTTGACGGTGATAGAGTGAGGTTATATGTTAACGAAAAAGTTGTTAGATCAAATATTGTCCTACAAGGTGGCTATTATACAATTGATGTTACTTTAAACGATGGCTTTAATCGTATTGATATTGAAGCTCTAAATCAAGGTTTATCTGGTCCAAATACAGCTGAATTCAATGTTTTTGACGAATATGGAAAATTATTAGCTTCTAAAGAATGGAATATATTAACAGGATATATTGCTACATTGATAGTTTTTAAAAACTAATACTTAAAATAATTTTTATACATTTTAATTTTTACTATAACTTTCTATCATGGTAAAAAAAATTTTAAAATTTACAATCAAACTTTTTTTTCTTGCAATCCTAATTTTAGGATTATTCATTACAGCTGTTCATTATGGTGTATTTGGGCATTTATTTACTGAAAGTGAATTAAAAGAATTTAAAAATGAAACAGCTTCATTGGTTTTGTCAGAGAATGGAGTATTAATAGGGAAGTTTTTTGCTGAAAACAGAACAAACATTGAATACCAGTTTATTCCAAAACACTTAATTAATGCTCTAATTTCAACCGAAGATGCTCGGTATTTTGAGCATACAGGAGTTGACTCACGAAGTATGTTGCGCGTTTTGTTTAAAACAATTATTTTAAATAAACAAAATTCTGGTGGAGGTAGCACCATTACGCAACAATTAGCAAAAAACATGTACGGACGTAATAATTATGGCCCTTTGAGTATGTTGGTAAATAAAACCAAAGAAGTAATTTTAGCAAACCGATTAGAAAATATTTATAGCAAAGAAGATATTTTAACTTTATATTTAAATACGATCCCTTTCGGGGAAAATGTTTTTGGAATCGAATCAGCTTCAAGAAGATATTTTAATAAAAGTGTATCAAAATTAAAAATTGAAGAAGCTGCTGTTTTGGTAGGTATGCTCAAGGCAAATACTTATTACAATCCGAGATTGTATCCAGATCATGCAATAAAACGCCGAAATGTAGTTTTGAGGCAAATGGAAAAATACGATTATCTATCAGAAATTATATCCGATTCAATTCAAAAAATACATTTAAAACTGGATTATGCAAATTTGAAATCTGAAGGTCACGCAAATTATTTTTTAGTTCAAGTTAAAAAGGAAGTGAATGAAATTTTAAAAAGTATTAATAAAAAATATGATACCATTTATGATATTCGTAAAAGTGGATTGATAATTGAAACAACTTTAAATTTTAAGTTGCAAAGTTATGCCCAGAAAGCTTTTCAAAGCCATTTGAGTAAAATGCAAAAACGTTTGACAAAGCAATATAAAAGTGGTATAAGTAAAAAAAGTCTGCAAAAATTAGTAAGCAAAGAATTGGAAAAATTACAATTAACGGATGTTGCAGATATAAAAAAGAATAGAGAAATATTTTCTTGGAAAGGTTTTTATACGGATTCAATTTCAATAAGAGATAGTATAAATCAATCTCTTACATTATTACATGCAGGTTTTCTTGCTATTGATCCAAATACTGGTGCAATAAAATCATGGATTGGAGGAATTGATTACCGCACACAGCCTTATGATCAAATTTTTGCTCAACGCCAAACAGCTTCAGCGTTTAAGCCAATTTTATATGCTACAGCTATACAAAATGGAGCTATGCCTTGTCAGTACTTAGATAACGACCAGTTAATCTTAACTGATTTTGACAATTGGCAACCACAAAATTATGACCATTCCTTTGGCGGGAATTATTCAATAGCAGCTTCTTTAGCAAAATCTATAAATATTCCAACAGTAAATTTATTTATGCAAGTTCCATTTTCAGATTTAAAAAACACATGGGAAACATTAGGTTTTAGTCAAGAACTTATCAACAAACCATCTACAGCATTAGGAGCAACAACTGCAAGTTTATACGAAATGGCTTTTGCTTATGCAAGTTTTGCAAATGGTGGATTTAAAGTTGAACCCCAAATAATCGTATCAGTTAAAACTTCAAAAGGAAAAGTGTTATATAAAAATAAGTTTTTAAAATCAGAAAAAATTGTTTTTGAAAAGCAAAGTACAGATTTATTGAATGCAATATTACAAAAAGCTATAATTGAAGGAACCGGAAAATCAATGAAAAATGTTTATGGAGTAAATTTACCTTTAGCAGGAAAAACGGGAACATCACAAGATTATGCTGATGCTTGGTTTATTGCTTATAATCCTAAACTGGTTTTGGCTACTCGTGTTGGGGCATCTTTACCTAGTATTCATTTTACTAATGGAGCAAATGGCTCGGGTAGTACTTTGGCTTTACCTTTGGTGGCAAAAACCTTACAGAGAGTACAAAATAGTAAAAGTTTACAAAATAAGTTTTTTGATTCTTTTGATAATCTTCCTTTTGAATATAAAGATGCTTTATTATGTGAAGATTATATAGAAGATTCAGATTTTGAAAAATTTCTTGAAGGAATCTTTAAAAAGAAAAGTACTACTTTTGAGAAAGCT
>JAUWLK010000088.1 GCA_030613745.1 Flavobacteriaceae bacterium
AAAAAGTAAAAAACAAATGAAAACATATGATGTAGTAGTTATTGGCTCTGGACCAGGTGGTTATGTAGCAGCTATACGTTGTGCTCAATTAGGATTAAAAACTGCAATTATTGAAAAATATAATACCCTTGGTGGTACCTGTTTAAATGTAGGATGCATTCCTTCAAAGGCATTATTAGATTCTTCTCACCACTATCACGATGCTGCAAATCATTTTGAAAAACATGGTATTGAAGTCAAAGATTTAAAAGTTAATTTCAAACAAATGATAGCTCGTAAAGATGAAGTTGTTGCTCAAACTTCAGGAGGAATTAACTATTTAATGAACAAAAACAAGGTGGACACATTTAATGGAATAGGCTCATTTAAAGATGCTACACATATCCATATCGCTAAAGCGGAAGGAGAAAATGAAACCATTGAAGCAAAACACACTATTATTGCTACAGGTTCAAAACCAGCTAGTTTACCTTTTATTGAATTAGATAAAAAACGAGTTATTACCTCAACTGAAGCATTAAGTTTAAAAGAAATACCTAAACATTTAATTGTAATTGGCGGCGGAGTAATTGGTTTAGAATTAGGTTCTGTTTACAAACGATTAGGAGCAACTGTTTCTGTAATTGAATTTATGCCTAGAATTATTCCAACTATGGATGAGATGCTTGCAAAAGAATTACAAAAAGCATTAAAAAAACAAGGTGTTAAATTTTATACCGGTCATAAAGTAACTTCTGTAAAAACATCTGATAAAGAAGTAATCATTACTGTAGATGATAAAAAAGGAAATCCAGTAGAATTTAAAGGAGATTATTGCTTGGTTTCTGTAGGGAGAAAACCTTTTACTAACGGACTTGCCTTAGAAAATGCTGGTATAAAACTAAATGATATGGGACAAGTAGAAACCAACAATCATTTACAAACTAATATATCAAATATTTACGCTATTGGTGATGTAATTAAAGGAGCAATGTTAGCGCATAAAGCTGAAGAAGAAGGAATTATGGTTGCTGAATTAATTGCTGGTCAAAAACCTCATATTGATTATAATTTAATTCCAGGTGTTGTTTATACATGGCCGGAAGTTGCAACTGTTGGCAAAACAGAAACTCAATTAAAAGAGGCTGGAATAGATTATAAAGTTGGTAGTTTTCCAATGCGTGCTCTTGGCAGAGCCCGTGCAAGTATGGATATCGAAGGTCAGGTAAAAGTACTTGCCGATGCAAAAACCGATGAAATATTAGGAGTTCATATTATTGGTGCTCGAGCTGCCGATATGATTGCCGAAGCTGTTGTTGCCATGGAATTTAGAGCTTCAAGTGAAGATGTAGCACGTATATCACACGCACATCCTACTTTTACAGAAGCAATAAAAGAAGCTTGTTTGGCTGTTGATGATAGAGCAATTCATAGTTAAAAACACCTACAAAAACAACAAAAAGTATCAGCCTCAAACTGGTGCTTTTGGTATTCTATATTTATACTTACTTTTATACAATGCTAAAAAGAATACTTTTTTTACTATTGATTCTTAATACATTTTTTATTTTTTCTCAAAAAGACAATAACATATCTACTTTAAAAAACGGAATTGATAAACCAAGTACATTAACAATACATCACTTCGGAATCTTTAGTTCACGAATCAATAATAATTTTAAAATCAGCTCACCAAAAACACCAACACTAAACTTTAGTTTAGAAAGCGGAAATACATTTCATCCATTTTTAGAAATGTATTTACCCAAAGACTCTGAAGTTAGAGAAGCCTTGAGCCAAGTTACATGGTTTTATAGAAACTTTACATTTATCGACCAAGAAACAACTCCTGCAGACTATGAAAATATTGTTATAGATGCAGTAATCAAAGGGTTTAGAGTTGACTATAACTTCAAAATAAATAGAGAGAATGAACTCGAAATATCACTTCGTTCATACCTTATAAATAATGGAAAATACCCTTTTTCATTCTTTACAGGTGACGAAAGTTTAGAATGGTTTCACAGTAATATTGCTGGAGGAGAAGATCCTTTTGGAAGAAGATACTACGGATTAAATCAAGTTAATTTTAAATATACAGATAGAAATGGCAAAGTGTTAGAATTTGATAATGGAGACTTTTTTATGGGAGGAATTGAACTAAATCACTTCTATTATCCAGAATTTCTTATCAACAAAAAAAGAAATTTCTTCTTTAATTTTGGATCACATCTTGGAATAAATACTTCTAAACACAACTCTTCTATTGATTTCGGATTTTCTGCCAATGCCGTAAAAAACATCCAATTAAAAAGAGGTAATGAGTTTAATTTTGGTTTTGGAGTCAGTATTTTAAGAAAAAACATCATTAATTTTAACGATGTTGTTGAACTTGGTAACAATAAATTTCTAGGAACATTAGAAAGCGAATTAGAATACACTAAATACACTCAAAAAAGAAATTATCACGCTTTTGGACTTAATTATCAAATTCAATCAAGATACAATAAAATTAAAGAAGCTTATTATTATAAATTGATAGGTCTTTGGCAGGAAATAAATGCTGGATGGCATAATGGTTTTTCTACCTTATATCAATACTCATCAAATTGGACGTTTTTATATACCTATGGAACTCCAAAATACAAACTCACACTTTATCTAAAAGAAGATTTTTTTGTCAACAATGCGCCAGATATTCAAACAGGAGTTAGCCTAAAAATTCCGATATTGAAATAATAAGAATTGTATTTTTACAAAATGAATAGAACCAATCACACCTTTTCTGTTAGTAATATAGATATTTTTAAAACCAATTTATTGGCTTGGGCACAACAGTTTGAAGAAATTATTTGGTTAGATTCTAATACAAAGGAATTTAATCAAAATTACTCGAATTTTGATGCAATTTTAGCTGTTGATGCAGAAAATAAACTACAATGTGATTGCAAAAATGCATTTGAAAAATTAAAATCTTTTCAAGCTAATACCAAGGATTATATTTTTGGTTATTTAGGATATGATTTAAAAAATGATATTGAAAATTTATACTCTAATAATTTTGATGGATTAGACTTTTCTGATTTATACTTTTTTCAGGCTAAAAAATTATTTTTTATCAACGGTAACACTCTTATAATTTCATATTTAAACGCATATTCTAATGAAATGGATAATGACTATAAGAAAATTTGTGATTTTAACAATTCCATTACCTTTCCGCTTAAAGCGGAAAGCAATGACCTTAAAATTAAGCAACGAATATCAAAAGAAAGATATTATTTAAAAATTCAACAGATTTTAAATCACATTCATAGAGGAGATATTTATGAAGTTAATTTTTGTCAAGAATTTTATGCTGAAAACAAGAATATAAACCCTTTTGATGTTTACCAAAAATTAAATACAATTTCTAGTCCACCTTTTGCTACATTTTTAAAAATTCATGATAAATTTTTATTATCAGCTTCACCTGAGCGTTTTGTAAAAAAACAAGGCACAAAAATAGTTTCTCAACCTATTAAAGGAACAGCAAGACGTTTACCTGATTTAATTGAAGACAACAATCTAGCCTATCAACTATCACAAGACCCTAAAGAAAGAGCTGAAAATATTATGATTGTAGATTTGGTAAGAAATGATTTATCCAAAACAGCTATAAAAGGAAGTGTAAAAGTAATAGATTTATGTAAAGTTTATAGTTTTAAACAAGTCCATCATTTAATTTCAACCGTAGTTTCTAAAGTTGATGAAAAAACCAATTCAGTTGATATTATTAAAAGTTTATTTCCTATGGGTAGTATGACCGGTGCACCAAAAATATCTGCTATGGAAATTATTGAAGAACTTGAAGAAACCAAGAGAGGATTATACTCCGGTGCTGTTGGTTATTTTACACCTAATGGTGATTTTGATTTTAATGTGGTGATACGCAGTATATTATACAATGAATCAAATAAGTATATTTCTTTTATTGTTGGAGGAGCAATAACTGCTCAATCTAAAATTGAAAATGAATACGATGAATGTTTGACAAAAGCAGAGGCTATGAAAAAGGCTTTAAATAATAATTTAGTTTTCAATAAATAAGAATGTCAAAAATTGAAAAAACAGTTCTCTTTACAATCTATTTTGGAATAAATAGTTTATTTATTTACAAATATGGATTACGTCAAAATTATATTCCTGTATTGTTATTGTTACTAGCATTTCCAGCATTAATTTTAACAATTTATTATTCTATTTTCAAATCAAAATTAAAACCATCACAGATCAAAATTATTTATATCACAATAGCTTCAATATTTTTTATTTTTACAATATTTCTAAATTTTATTGTTGATGTAAATAGTTTAAATGTTGATAGATGGTCAGCAATGGAAATTTCAATTACATCAATTTTTAAAAATATATATCCTTATTCTGCAGTTGACCATTTAGGAGGAAAAAGTTCCAATTTACCGGGTTTGATTGTTATTGGAATTCCTTTTTATTTAATGGGAAACATAGGTTTACTACAATCATTTTCATTTTTGCTATTTGCCTATACAATTTATAAAACCATTAATAATGCTAAAGCAAAATTATTTGGTTTATTGCTATTAGTATTATCTGTTTCTTTTTGGTGGGAAATATATGTAAAAAGTGATTTGATAAGTAATTTTATCATTCTCGTTAGCTTTGTTATACTGTGGTATTACAAATACAAAAACGAAACAATAACAAAACCGTGGCTTTTAGGTAGTTTAAGCAGTTTACTTTTTTTTACAAGATTAGTTGCAATCATTCCTTTAACTTTATTACTATTTAAGACTTTTTTAAAATCAAATTATAAAAAAAAGTTGATATTTATAACTTCTTCAATAATAACAATTATTCTGCTTTCATTATTAGTTTTGAAAGATTGTCCGAATTATGAAGTATTTAAAGAAAATAATCCTTTTTCTTTACAAAACAGGCAACTACCATTTGTGCTTAGTCTTATTTTTATAATAGTTCCTTTTTATTATTCTCACAAAGTAACTTCTCTATCAAATTTGATAAAATTCTCTGTGATTTTTCTTTTTATTCCCGTAATTACTTCATTTATAATATCATTAATCAACTATGGATTAAATGATATTATTTATAACTCAGCATTTGATCTTAGCTATTTTAATATTGTAATGCCTTTTTTGATTTTTTATATAATTGTTAAATTTGATGAGAAACAATTTAAAACTTAATCAAGCATTTTTTTTACCGTAGTTTTTCTTAAAAGAAGCATAGGAAATGATACTCCAATTGTTAATGATATAAGTATGAAAAGCATAGTAAATCCGTTAGAAAAAATCGCATCCATTAATTCTATTCTTTTAATAGAATCTGTTTCCATAAAAGTAAAATTCATAATAGATAAAACTGTTTCATAAGCAAAATACCCGGGAATCATTGGTATTACAGCAGGAATAGAAAAAACCACAGGAGGTTGATGTATTCTATGAGCCAAAGGCATACTTAAAACCCCAACGGACAAAGCTGCTATCAGACTAGACAAAACAATATCAATATGAAAATTTAATAAAGTAAATTTGATAAACCCAGCTCCTAATCCTAAAATAAAAACAGTAAATATCGCTTTTCTGGGAATATTAAATAAAATACCAAAACCAACAGCTGCTATACCTGACCAAATTGCTACTTCCAATAAATTTAATACAATTATTATCATCTTAGTTTAATTGAAATATTAACATGGCAGCAAAAAGTCCAAATGCAATGGCTAAAACAGTCATTAATCCTGCAGTAAACCTTACCATTCCATTTAATACATTATTATCAAATAAATCGGTAAACGAATTAATCAACGCTACTCCGGGAACTAAAAATAATATGGATGTTGCTAAAGCCGTATGTGGATTTTCACCTATATTTTGTATAATACCAACTGACGCTAATGAAGAAGCAATAAGAGATCCTAAAAAAATACGGATATAAACATTATACTCTTTTTTATGGGCTTTCTGAACAACAAATAAGCCTACAAAAGTGCTAAAAAAAGCCACTAACATATTTAAATAATCCCCTCCAAAAATATTACAAAACCCTGCACCTGCAAAACTAACAGCTACCAACACTAAAAATTTTGGATATCTCTTAAAATTATTAATTTTTACAATTTCTTCCTCAATTCGATCTACTGTCCAATTCTGACTTATAGCATTCCAACTTGCCTTGCTAATTGCTGAAATTATATGAAAATTAATTATATAAGGTGGAATATTTTGCACTTTTGTAAAAGTTTGATTGGTTAAATCATCCGTTACGGTCATAATTAAAGTTTTATGACTAATCATACTATATGCTTTACAATTTAAAACCGAAGCAAATCGAGTTACACTTAAATTGGCGCGATTGGTATTGGCTCCTGATACCATTAACATAGAAGCTATTTCTAAAAGTAAATAAGTAGTTCTTTCTAATTTATCCTGAGAATTCATTACTATAAAATTCTAATAAAACAACACAAAATTAATGTATTTATCATTCTTGTGATTATATTTTATAAAGAAATATCTTTTATAGAGCCTTCTTCATTTTTTGAATAATTTTTTCTAATACTAAGTTTCCTATACTACCTGTATGGGTATGTTTCACTTTTTTATTTGGTTTAAATTCACCTTTATTAACTTTAGCTCCTACTATTTTATATGCATCTCTAAATGCAGTTCCATTTTGAACCAGTTCATTTACTTCTTCAACCGTAAACAAATAATCATATTTTTCATCATCCAAAATATTGGTGTTTACTTGTATTTTCTGTAAGGAAAAAGTAAACATCTCTAAACATGCTTTTATGTTTTGAATTGCAGGAATCATGCCCTCTTTTAACAACTGTAAATCACGATGATAACCACTAGGTAAATTATTAGTAATCAATGTTAGTTCATAGGGTAACACCTGTATTTTATTACATTTACCACGAATTAACTCAAAAACATCCGGATTTTTCTTGTGAGGCATAATACTCGAACCAGTAGTCAACTCATCCGGAAATGATACAAAACCAAAATTCTGACTCATATACAAACAAATATCCATAGCGAATTTTGACAATGTTCCTGCTAAAGAACTCATCGCAAAAGCAACTGATTTTTCAGTTTTCCCTCTACTCATTTGTGCTGCAACTGAATTAAATTTTAAAGTTTCAAATCCAAGTATTTTAGTAGTTTCTTCCCTATCAATTGGAAAAGAACTACCATAACCTGCTGCCGAACCTAATGGGTTTTGATCAACAATTTTATAAGCAGCATTCAACATATAAATATCATCAATTAAACTTTCGGCATAAGCCGAAAACCACATACCAAATGATGAAGGCATTGCTACTTGAAAATGAGTATAACCTGGTAATAAAACTTCTTTGTGTTTTTTAGACAATTGAATTAACAAATTAAAAAAACTATTCGTAAGCTCCTTAATTTCAATAAGTTCATCTTTTAAATACAAATGTACATCAACTAAAACCTGATCATTTCTTGATCGAGCAGTATGTATTTTTTTTCCTGCATCACCTAATTTTTGAGTTAATAAAAACTCTACTTTGGAATGTATATCTTCAAAAGAATCTTCAATAATAAAATCTCCTTTTTCAATTGTTTTTAAAATAGATTGTAATTCATTTTCAACAGATTTAATTTCCTCTTTATTCAACAAACCAATTTTATGTAACATTTTGGCATGTGCCAAAGAACCAATCACATCATATTTTGCTAAAACAAGATCGAGTTCCCTATCGTTTCCAACGGTGAAAACATCTATTTTTTTATCTGTGCTAAATCCTTTATCCCAAAGTTTCATTTTTTTATTGTTTATTCGTTTATCTGTTTATTTGTTTAACTGTTAAGCTCTAAATCGACTAAACGATTACACTACTTAACAAATCAACATACAATTCTATTCCTTCTTTAATTTCATCCACATAAATATACTCATCGGCAGTGTGAGATCTCAAAGAATCACCTGGCCCTAATTTTAATGAAGGACAAGTTAATGCTGTTTGATCAGACATAGTTGGTGAGCCATAAGTTTTTCTTCCTAAATTTTGTCCTGACAATACGATTGGATGATTTTTTGGTATTGATGAAGAATTGTGTCGTAATGATCTCTCTTTTACTTCAACATCAACATTTTCTTCAATAATTTTTAAAACTTCTTTATTGCTATATTTTTCATTTACTCTAACATCTGCAACAAAATGGCAAGTTTCTGGAATTACATTATGTTGACTCCCTGCATTAATTTGTGTAACAGTCATTTTTACCTCACCCAAAATATCCGAAATTTTAGGAAATTTAAAATCTTTAAACCACTGAATTGCATTCATTGCTTTATAAATTGAATTTTCACCTAAAGTATGTGCAGCGTGTCCTGATATTCCATGAGCATAACAATCTAACACCAACAATCCTTTTTCGGCTATAGCTAAATGCATTAAAGTTGGCTCACCAATTATGGCAAAATCAATTTCAGGAAGTAAAGGTATCATACTTCTAATTCCGCTTTTACCCGAATTCTCTTCTTCCGCGGAAGCGAGAATAATCAAATTATATTTTAAATTTTTATAATGATAATAATAAATAAAAAGTGCCATTAACGAAACCAAACTACCTCCTGCATCGTTACTGCCCAGACCATACAATTTACCATCGATTATTTTAGCTTCAAAAGGATCTTTAGTATATCCTTTATTTGGCTTTACAGTATCGTGATGAGAATTGAGTAAAATAGTTGGTTTACTTTCATTAAAATACTTATTTACAGCCCAAATATTATTATTCCTTCTTTTTGTTTCAACACCTTGTGATTTTAAATAATGTTCAATCAAAAAAGCAGTTTTATCTTCTTCACCGGAATAAGATTGTATTTCAATCAGCTTTTTTAACAGCTCAATAGCTTCATTTTTTAAAACAGAAATCATAATGTTAAGGTAGTATATTTTTGGGTATTTTTTGTAATTACTTTTGGATTTCCAATGATAACTTTGTCAACTCCTTTTTGCAAAGCTTGAAAACAATTTTCAAGCTTTGGTAGCATTCCATCGGAAATGATTTTTAGGTGTTTTAAATTTTCATATGATCTACTATTGATATGTTCAATTACAGAATTATTGTCATTAACATTTTGTAACACTCCGTTTTTTTCAAAACAATACACCAACTCAACTTGATAATCAGTACTCAAACTTTTAGCCAATTCACTAGCAATTGTATCGGCATTTGTGTTTAAAAGTTGTCCGTTTTTATCATGTGTTATGGCACAAAAAACCGAAGTCAAATTATTTTCAACAAATAATTTTAAAACATTTGTATTTACCACATCAATATCACCGGCAAAACCATAATCAATATCTTTTACTATACGTTTATGAGCTAAAATAGTATTTGCATCTGCCCCTGAAAGTCCAATTGCATTACAATTATTTTTTTGTAATTGAGTAACAATATTTTTATTGAGTAAACCTGCGTAAACCATAGTAACTACTTCAAGATTAGCTTTATCTGTAAT
>JAUWLK010000209.1 GCA_030613745.1 Flavobacteriaceae bacterium
AAATCATATTCTAAAATTTAAATGGTAAAAATAAAGTAATGTGGTTTTATAAAAAATGATATTTATTAGTTTTATATTTCTTAATTAAAATAATATTGATTTTATCATTGGTTTATGAATGACAAAAGAGCTAATTCATAACTCTGCATACCAAATCCTGCGATAACACCTTTAACATTTGGTGCTATATATGATTCATGTCTAAACTTTTCTCGCTTATAAATATTTGATATATGAACCTCTATTACAGGTGTTTGTATGGCTTTTACAGCATCGCCTATACCAACTGAAGTGTGTGTATATGCTGCTGCATTTAAAATGACACCTGTATATTCAAATCCAACTTGATGAAGTTTATCAATAATTTCTCCTTCAATATTAGATTGAAAATATTCTAAATCAACATTTTTATATTTTTCTTGTAAATTCTTAAAAAAAGACTCAAAAGTTATATTACCATAAATATTTGGTTCTCTCTTTCCAAGCAAATTCAAATTAGGACCATTAATAATAATGATTTTCATAATCAACAATTTAAACAGAAATAATAAGTTCTGTTTCCAAAAATACTTATTTTTACACAAATCTATATCTAAATATTTAAATTTACTTTTAAATTCTATGAATTGGAATAATGCATTACTTGATTACCAACACTATTTGAAAATTGAAAGAGGTTTGTCAGAAAACTCAATTAGTAGTTATAGTAATGACGTTAAAAAATTAATTCATTATTTGGAAGAAAACAAAATGAATGACAGTCCTATATCAATAAATGAAGAAGTAATTCAACAATTTATTTATCATTCTGCCAAAAGTATAAATCCACGCACTCAAGCAAGACAAATTTCTGGATTGAGAAATTTTTTTGATTATTTAATTTTTGAAGATTATCGTAAAAACAATCCAACTGACTTATTAGAATCTCCTAAAATTGGCAGGAAATTACCAGATACTTTATCCGAAAAAGATATTGATAAAATTATTTCTCAAATTGATTTAAGTAAACCTGAGGGTGAAAGAAATAGAGCAATGCTTGAGACTTTATACAGTTGTGGATTACGAGTAAGTGAATTGACAAATTTATAAATATCTGATTTGTTTTTTGAAGAAGGATTTATACGTGTTATCGGAAAGGGAAATAAACAAAGATTTGTTCCAATTAATTTATACACTATCAAATTTATTCATATTTATAAAAACCAAATTCGATCAAAAATTAAAACACAAAAAGGTTTTGAAGATACTCTTTTTCTCAATCGAAGAGGCAAGCAATTGACTCGTAATATGGTTTTTATGATTTTAAAGGATTTGGTTCAAAAAGCAGGTATTTCTAAAAAGGTAAGTCCGCATACATTTCGTCACTCTTTTGCCACACATTTATTAGAAAATGGCGCAGATTTACGAGCAATTCAACAAATGTTGGGTCATGAAAGCATAACTACTACTGAGATTTATATGCATTTGGATAAAAGTTTTTTAAAAGCTGTAGTTGAAAAATTTCATCCCAGAAAAGATTCCTAAAAAACATAAAAAAACACTCTAAACTAAAAGAGTGTTTCATTTATAATTGATAATTTTTGGCTTTAAGAATACATTTTATCTCTTAATTCTTTTATTTTTTTATCTCCTAAATACTCATCAAAAGTCATGTATCTATCAATAATCCCATTAGGTGTAATTTCAATTACTCTATTTGCAACTGTTTGAGCAAATTCATGATCGTGAGTTGAAAAAATTACGGTTCCTTTATAATTTTTCAAAGCATTATTAAAGGCTTGAATGGATTCTAAATCTAGATGGTTTGTTGGTTCGTCAACCAATAAAACATTTGCTCTGGTCATCATCATTCGCGAAAGCATACAGCGAACTTTTTCTCCACCCGAAATTACACTACTCTTCTTTAAGGCCTCATCACCACTAAAAATCATTTTTCCTAAAAATCCTCTAATATTTACTTCCTCTCTTTCTTCTTCTGTTTTAGCATATTGGCGTAACCAATCAACCAAAGACAATTCATTGTCAAAGAAACTTGAATTTTCAATTGGTAAGTAGGCTTGCGTAGTTGTAACCCCCCATTTATAATCACCCGTATCTGGTTTATCATTTCCAGTAACAATTTCATAAAAAGCAGTAGCTGCTCTTGATGCTTTTGACAATAAAACTACTTTATCTCCTTTTGTCAAATTGATATGAATATCTTTAAAAAGAATTTCTCCATCAATTAATTTTGACAAGTTTTCAACATGTAAAATTTGATCACCAGCCACTCTTTCTTGTTCAAAAATAATTGCCGGATATCTTCTGCTAGAAGGCTTAATATCAGTAATATTTAATTTATCAATCATTTTCTTTCTACTTGTTGCCTGCTTTGATTTTGCAACATTAGCAGAAAACCGACGAATAAATTCTTCCAATTCTTTTTTCTTTTCTTCTGCTTTTTTGTTTTGTTGTGCTTTTTGTCTTGCAGCCAATTGACTTGATTCATACCAAAAAGTATAATTACCAGAATATTGATTGATCTTACTAAAATCAATATCAGATATATTTGTACAAACAGCATCTAAAAAGTGACGGTCATGCGATACTACAATTACCGTATTGTCATAATTTGCCAAGAAATTTTCTAACCAATCAATAGTTTCAAAATCAAGGTCATTTGTTGGCTCATCCATTATCAAAACATCTGGATTACCAAACAAAGCTTGTGCTAATAATACTCGTACTTTGGATTTACCATCCAAATCTTTCATTAAAACAGTATGTAAATTATCCTTAATTCCTAGAGACGATAATAAACTAGCTGCTTCACTTTCTGCAACCCATCCTCCCATTTCTTCAAATTCAGCACCTAATTCTCCAGCTTTTATTCCATCTTCTTCAGAAAAATCAGGTCTTGCATAAATTTCATCTAATTGCTTTTTCAAATCAAATAATGGCTTATTACCCATCATTACTGTTTCTAACACAGGAAATTCATCAAAGGCAAAATGGTCTTGTGATAAAACCGACATGCGCTTTCCTTTTTCTAAATGTACAGAACCTGAAGTTGGATCAAAATCACCAGAAAGTATTTTCAAAAAAGTAGACTTACCTGCTCCGTTTGCTCCTATTATTCCATAACAATTTCCTTGAGTAAATACTGTATTTACTTCATCAAATAAAATTCTTTTTCCAAATTGTACAGATAGATTTGATACTGTTAACATGCTCTTTTAAAATTTTCGGCAAAAGTAATTAAATAAGTCTTATTTATAACAAATCTTTTTTAATTATTTATATTTTCATCATCAAATTGTAATAAAAAGTTAAATATGCCCAAATACATTTATACTTTAACCTTTTCCTCTATAACTTTTAACAACATCTTAACAAGTGTAACGTAAGTAGATTGTTACATTTGTATATCATGTTTAAACAATTTTATTTGAAAAAGAATTACTTTTTAACATCTGTAATATTATTCCTTTCTGTTAGCGTTTTGCTTTTTACTTTCTCTTGTAAAAATTCAAATACAGAAAATAATATCACATTTTTTGGTGGAAAAATAAAAAACCCTAAAGGTAAATACGTCTATTTTTCAAAAAACGAAAAAATAATTGATTCTGCTAAAATAGATCAAAACAATAGGTTTTCATTTGAACTTGATTCTATAAATACAGGATTGTACGCGTTTAAACACGGACCTGAATTTCAATATTTATATTTAGAACCTAAAGATAGTTTATTGATTTATTTAAATACTTGGGATTTTGATGAATCTCTTGTTTTTAGTGGTAAAGGTGGTGCTAAAAATAATTTTTTGATCAATTTATATTTACAACAAGAAAAAAACGAAAAAAAATTCAAATACTATTATCGTTTGAATGAAGAAGAGTTTTCGAAAAAAATTGATGAAGAAATTGAAAAATTAATATATCAGTATGATGAATTAATTAATGTAGAAAAAGAAAAACCTTCTCATCTTTTTGTAAAAATTGCCAAAACAGGTATCTATTTTCCATTCTATTATTTTAAGGAATACTATCCTTTTAACTACAAAAAAGCACATCAGTTAAAACAATTACCAACTTTAAGTGAAGCATTCTATAATTTCAGAAATAATATTGATTTGAATGATGAATCATTAATAAATTATGGGCCTTATCTGGCATATATTGGTACATACCTACATCATACTGCTTATAATGTAAAAATTAACAATCCTGAAAAAAGTAATATTGCGTTAAATTTTATGGAAATTGTAAATGATAAAATTAGAGTTAAAAGTCTGAAAAACAATTTACTATCAAAAAGTTTATGGAATTCGTTAACTGATGAAACATTGTCTGATATTGAATGTCAAAAAATTCAAGACTATTTTTTTAAGCATTGTTCAGATGAAAAATTAATCACTGAAATAAAAAAATCAATTAAGCAGAAAGAAAAATTTAAACAAGGTGATACATTACCAAAAATAATTGCAATAAATACTGATGGAATTGAAATTACCATTAATAACATAACTAAAAATAATAACACGGTAATTTATTTTTGGCCAAAAGATAAGAGTCAAATTGAAATG
>JAUWLK010000033.1 GCA_030613745.1 Flavobacteriaceae bacterium
AGATGATAAAACAATCATTTTAAACCGAATTGGTCAAATGCCTATGCCAATTGATTTATCTGTAACTTATACTGATGGTACATCTGAAAATTTTTATATTCCATTACAAATGATGCTTGGTAAAAAATCAACTAAGGCTACTCTACTTTCAAATTGGGCTTGGGGAAATCCTAATTTTACTTTTACTACTACCAAAACAGTTAAAAAAGTGGTAGTTGACCCTTCACTTTTAATGGCTGATGTAAATAGAGACAACAATACACTCAAAGTAGAATAATCCATTCGACAACAAAAAATCCTACCAAATGGTAGGATTTTTTTATATCTATATAAATACTTTTAAACTATTTCAATTTCTTTTTTACTTCTACTTTCTGATATGCTTCAATCACATCATTTACCATAATATCGTTATAAGTTTTTACCTGCATTCCACAATCATAACCTATTGACACTTCTTTAGAATCATCTTTAAAACGTTTCAATGAAGAAAGAACTCCATCAAAAATAACAACATTATCTCTTAGTAAACGAATTTTAGAATTTCTAAATATTTTACCGTCAAGAACCATACAACCTGCAATAGTTCCTACTTTTGAAATTTTATACGTTTCTCTAATTTCTGCTGTACCAGTAATTTCTTCAACAATATCAGGAGAAAGCATTCCTTCCATAGCATCTTTAACATCATCAATTACTTTATAAATAATTGAATAGTTTCTTATATCAATTTCTTCTTTCTCTGCTATTTGACGAGCACTTCCTGAAGGTCGAACATTAAATCCAATTATAATTGACTCTGAAGCCGAAGCTAATAATACATCTGATTCTGTAATAGCACCTACCCCTTTATGAATAATATTTACTTGAATTTCTTCGGTAGATAATTTTTGTAATGAATCCGTCAATGCTTCTACTGAACCATCCACATCACCTTTTAATATAATATTCAATTCTTTAAATCCGCCTAAAGCGATACGTCTTCCAATTTCATCTAGAGTAATATGACGCTGTGTTCTAACAGATTGCTCTCTGCTTAATTGAGCTCGTTTAACTGCTATTTGTTTAGCTTCACGCTCATCATCATATACTTTAAACTTATCGCCTGCCTGTGGTGCTCCGTCCAAACCAAGAACTGAAATCGGTGTTGAAGGTCCTGCTTCTTTAATACTATTTCCTCTTTCATCTTGCAAAGCTTTTACTTTTCCAGAATGATGTCCGGCAAGTACATAATCTCCAACTCTTAAAGTGCCTCCATCAACTAATACAGTAGTTACATATCCTTTCCCTTTATCTAAAAGGGCTTCTACAACTGATCCGCTTGCATTTTTATCTGGATTTGCAGTAAGTTCTAATAATTCAGCCTCAAGTAATATTTTTTCTAATAATTCTGGTACTCCTGTTCCTTTTAATGCGGATACATCATGAGATTGAATTTTACCTCCCCAATCTTCAACCAATAGGTTCATTTGAGCAAGTTCTTCTTTCACTTTTTCAGGATTAGCATCTGGTTTGTCAATTTTATTAATTGCAAATATTATTGGTACTCCTGCTGCTTGAGCGTGGCTAATGGCTTCTTTAGTTTGTGGCATTATTGAATCATCTGCCGCAACAACAATTACCACAATATCAGTAACTTGTGTACCTCGAGCACGCATTGCAGTAAATGCCTCGTGACCAGGAGTATCTAAAAAAGTAATTTTTTGTTTATTCTCTAACTCTACAGAATATGCTCCAATATGTTGGGTAATTCCACCTGATTCACCTGCAATAACATTGGCTTTACGGATATAATCTAATAGTGAAGTTTTACCATGATCAACATGTCCCATTACAGTAACAATTGGGGCTCTTGGTTTTAAATCTTCAGGTTTATCAATTTCTTCTTCAGTAATTTCATCTACCTCTGCATCAACAAATTCAACATTAAAACCAAACTCTTCAGCAACTATGGTAAGTGTTTCAGCATCTAATCTTTGGTTCATAGTCACCATCATACCAAGTGACATACATGCAGAAATTACTTGTGTTACAGCTATATCCATCATTGTGGCTACTTCATTTGCTGTAACAAATTCAGTTACTTTTATTACTTTACTTTCCGCTTCTTCTTGTTCTAAACTTTTTTCAACTTGTTGACGGTGCAAATCTCTTTTTTCTTTACGATATCTGGCACCTTTTCCTTTTTTAGACTTTCCTTGAAGTTTTTCAAGAGTTTCCCTTACTTGTTTTTGAACCTCTTCAGCTGATGGTTCTGCTTTAACAATAGGTCTTCTTCTACTACCTGCAGCTCCTCCTTGTTTGCCCTTCTGAGCCCAAGGTTTGTCACCACCAGGTTTAAAACTAGTTCGAGGTTTATGAATTCTTTTTCGTTTTTTCTTTGCAGAATTAGAATTCGCATCTGGGGCTTTTTCTTTTTTATCTGTGGCTTTTACTTTTTTATCTGTTGTTTTTTTCTTAGGTTTATTGAATTGAGATAAATCTATTGTTTCACCTGTTTTTTTAGGACCGGTTAATTTTTTGTATGCTGTTTTTATTACCTCCGTTTCTTCTGGTTGTTCAACTTCAGGTTTTTTCTCAACAGGAACAGGTTCCTGAACTTTTATTTCTTCCTTAGGTTCAGGTTTTTTAGGCTCAATATCAATTTTACCTACTTTTTTAATTCCAGAAAGTTTTTTAGAAGCTTTAATAACTTCTGTTTTGTTTTCCTTAACTTCTTTTACATCTTCTTTTTCTTCAGGTTCAACTTTTTTAGGTGTAGTTTTTTTAGGTTCAATATCAATTTTACCTACAGTTTTAGGACGCGTAAGTTTTTCTGATTCTGTTTTAAAAATTTCACTTCTCTTCGCTTCTTCTTCTAAACGTTTTTCTTCAGCTTCTTTTTCCTGAGCTAAACGAATTTCTTCTTTTTCTTTTCGTTTTTCTTCACCGATTTCTTTAGAAGCTACCTTTTTACTTTTATCTGTTTGAAACTCATCTGAAAGAATAGTATATACTTCCTGAGAAACTTTAGTAGTAGGTCGTGCATCAATATTCACTCCTTTACTAGCAAGAAACTCAACAGCTCTATCTAAAGAAATATTTAATTCTCGTAAAACTTTATTAAATCTTTGTGGTTTATATACAGTCATAAAATTGTTTAATTTGAACCTCTATTTTATAAATTTAACCTTATATTTATTATGATTCGAATTCCTCTTTTAAAATTCTTTTCACTTCAATAATAGTTTCTTCTTCTAAATCAGTTCGTTTAACCAGATCTTTTACTTCTAAATCTAAAACACTTCTAGCAGTATCTAATCCAATATTTTTAAATTCTTTAATAATCCATCCTTCTATTTCATCTGAAAATTCTGTTAATTCTACATCATCTTCAACTCCTTCACGTTGCACGTCTATTTCATAACCTGTTAATTGACTTGCTAAACGAATATTTACTCCGCCTTTACCTATGGCCTTTGAAACTTCTTCCGGCTTTAAAAAAACATCAACTCTAGGTTTTTCATCACCAACAGCCTCGTGAATTTTAACAGAAACAACCTTAGCCGGACTTAATGCTCTAGCTATAAACATATTATCAATTTTAGTAAAATTAACAACATCTATATTTTCATTACCCAATTCACGTACAATTCCGTGAATTCTTGAACCTTTCATACCAACACAAGCTCCAACAGGGTCAATTCTATCATCATAAGAATCAACAGCAACTTTTGCTTTTTCACCAGGTATTCTGGCAACACGTTCAATAGTAATCAAACCGTCAAAAACCTCAGGTATTTCTTGTTCAAATAATTTTACTAAAAATTCTGGTGCAGTTCGTGATAATATAATAGATGGTTTATTTCCTTTTAATTCAACAGATTTTATAATACCGCGTACCGATTCTCCTTTTCGAAAAAAGTCTGAGCGAATTTGTTCACTTTTTGGTAATATTAATTCATTTCCATTATCATCTAATAAGATAATCGCATTATGCCTAATGTGATGAACCTCTGCACTATAAAGTTCTCCTTCCAATTCTTTATAATGTTTAAAGATATTGGTATTATCATGTTCGTGAATTTTAGAAATCAAATTTTGGCGTAAGGCCAAAATTGCTCGTCTGCCTAAATTTACTAATTTCACTTCTTCTGAAGCTTCTTCACCTACTTCAAAATCAGGTTCTATTTTTATGGCATCGGATAATGAAATTTCTTCATTATCATCTTCAACCATACCATCTTCTACAATTAGTCTGTTTCTCCAGATTTCTAAATCCCCTTTATCAGGATTTATAATAATATCAAAATTATCATCCGATCCATATTTCCTTTTTAAAGCAGATCTAAACACTTCTTCCAGTATTGCCATTAATGTTACTCTGTCAATACTTTTTTCATCTTTAAATTCTGAAAATGATTCAATTAATGCGATATTTTCCATTATATTCTTATTATTAAAAAATAATCTTCACTTTTGATTGTTTTATTTCACTTAGTGGAATTGTTTTTTGTTTTTCCACTGTTATCTTTCCTTTACCTATTGGCTTAGGCTCACGAGTTTTCCAATATAAAGTTATGTTATTCTCGTTTACTTCAATTAATTTTCCTTCAAAACTTTCCGTTTCCGTTTTAACTTTCAAAGTTCTATCAATATTTTTATTATACTGTCTCAAATTTACTAAAGGATCAGTAATATTTGGTGTTGTCACTTCTAAAGAAAAATCTTCTTCTTCTCTGTCTAAATTGTGCTCAACATGTCTACTAATTCTTATACATTCACTTAATGAAACTCCAGTATCACCATCAACTATTACTTTAATACCATTGTCATTAGAAAAGATTAAATCAATTAAAAATAAGGCGTTATTCTGCTCAATAGCCTCATTAACCAATTTTTTTACTTTATCTAAATTCATTTTTTTGTATAAAAATAGGGGACTTTTTGTCCCCTTCAAATTCTAAATCGTCGTAAATTTCGCTGCAAATATAGCAATTCCTTTTAAAATGACAAAAATCATCTCTTATTTAAAGTATTTTTATTAATTTTAACTTATTAATCCTTTAATAAAAAGTTATGAAACGTATATTAGTCCCTGTAGATTTTTCAAAAGAAGCTGAATATGCAGCTCAAGTAGCAGCCAAACTTGCTAAAAAAACAGGAAGTGAAATTTATTTAGTACACATGCTAGAGCTTCCTATTAATACTATTGACCCGGCAGAAATGAGTAGTATTAGAAGTGAACCTCAATCAATATATTTTATGAAATTAGCTCATGAAAAGTTTAAAAATTTTATAAAATTACCTTTTTTTAAAGGAATAAAAATTATTGAATCTCTTCAATTTCATCATGCATTTACAGGTATAATTAATGAAAGTAAAAAAAATAAAATTGATCTAATTGTAATGGGCTCACAAGGTGCATCAGGGCTACAAGAAATGTTTATTGGTTCAAATACTGAAAAAGTAGTACGCCGTTCTGAAGTTCCTGTTTTAGTAATCAAAAAAGCTACAAAGGATTTTAAAGTAAATGACATGGTTTTTGCCTCTGATTATAAAAAAGAGAGTAAAAAAACTTTCCAAAATGTTATTGATTTTGCAAATTTATTTAATGCAAAAATTCATTTTTTATACGTAAATACCATTCATAATTTCAGCACAACAAAAGCTATTGAAAAGAAAATGAATAAATTTATTGAAGATTTTAAAATTTCAAAATACACTAAAACTATATACAATGATATTTCTATTGAAAAAGGGATTTTAAGTTTTTCAAGAGGAATAGATGCTGATTTAATTGCTTTAAACACTCATGGCCGTAGTGGTTTATCACAATTATTTAATGGTAGTGTAGGACAAGAATTAACAAATCATGCTATAAGACCTGTGATTACTTTTAAAATATAAATTACCAAAAAAATTATTTTTTATTAATAAACCGATTTGATTAATTTCATCTCGGTTTTTTTAGTTATTAATGTTACGCAGATAATCCAATATTATACTAACTTTTTCGTTATATATTTAACAATAAATAAAATGAAAAATGAAATTTTTAGATTTACCTATCGAGCAAATTGAATGGTTTTTATCTGAATTTAACGAGATTAAACGAAAAGCTCAAAAAAAAGAATATTTAGAAACTGTTGTATTATTAAATTCTGGTAAGCTTATAGAAGACTTACTAAAAGACGAAACAATTTAAAATACAAATATATTCAAATTTAGGGTTCGAATTCTAGTTAAGAATAATAAAAAAACCCACCATAAATACTTGATTTATACTGGGTTTATCCCCTTTTTGTTGTTGACCCACAAGGATTCGAACCTTGACTGACGATACCAAAAACCGGAGTGCTACCGTTACACCATGGGTCAATTGCGGGTGCAAATTTAAAGCAAAGTTTTAATTCAGCAAACATTTTTCGAAATTTTTAACATTAAAAAGTTATATTAATACTCTTACCAAACAATTTACGTTTTACTTCATGATATATTTTTAGTAAATTCGCCACAGTTTTAAATTGTAACTATGTTTTCATTTGATTATAAAAAATACAATACCATTTTAGGATGGACAGCTTTTTTAATTGCATTAATAACTTATACCTTAACTCTTGAACCTACTGTAAGCTATTGGGATTGTGGTGAGTATATATCAACATCGGTAAAATTAGAGGTAGGCCATCCTCCAGGTGCGCCTTTATTTCAAATGCTAGGAGCATTTTTTGCAATGTTCACTTCTGATATCTCTCAAATTGCTAAAATGGTAAATTTTATGTCAGCCTTAGGAAGTGCTTTTACTATTTTATTTTTATTTTGGACTATTACTGCTTTAGCTAAAAAGGTAGTATTAAAAAATTCAAAAGAGCTAACAACAGGTAGCTCAATTGCAATTTTAGGAAGTGGTTTAGTAGGTGCTTTAGCTTATACTTTTTCTGATAGTTTTTGGTTTAGTGCAGTCGAGGCAGAAGTGTATGCCATGTCATCTTTTTTAATGGCTTTACTATTTTGGTTAGGTCTGCACTGGGAAGCAGAAATGGACAAACCCAGAGGCAATAAATGGCTGCTTTTAATAAGCTTTATAGTGGGTCTTTCATTTGGTGTTCATATATTATCATTGCTTGTAATTCCACCTATTGTTTTTATTTACATTTATAAAAAACATCCAAATCTAAACACCAAACAGTTTATTTTAGCCAATATTATTTCTATACTGGTTTTAGCTTTTGTTTTCAAATTCTTATTCCCTTTTACTTTAAGATTTTTTAGTGTATCAGAATTATTTTTTGTTAATAATATCGGATTACCTTTCAATTCAGGAAGTATTATTGCAGGAATTGTTTTAGTCGCATTATTTTATTTCGGATTAAAATATACACGTAAAAAAAATAAATTTACACTAAATCTTCTTTTGTTATCTGTACTCTTTATCATGATAGGATTTTCATCATGGTTAATGTTACCCATAAGAGCAAATGCCAATACAACTATTAACGAAAATAATCCATCAAGTGCACGTGAGTTATTAGCCTATTACAATCGTGAACAATATGGTGATGCAAATGTTTTTTATGGTTCTTATTATTCTGAAACCGGGGAAAGAGATAAAGCAAATCCTTTTAGAGATTCTAAACCAAAATATGAAAAAGACGAAAAAGCCGGCAAATATATTATTGTAAATAATTACAAAGGTGAATTACCTAATTACTCAAATAAACACAAAGGAATTATACCTCGTATGGTTGATCCTACGCCAAGTGTAGTACAAAATTATAAAGCTATTGCAGGAATTTCTCAAAAAAGTAAACGCCGTCCAACATTTGGAGAAAATTTAACTTTTATGATAAAATTCCAATTTGGCTATATGTACGGAAGATATTTTATGTGGAATTTTGTGGGTAAACAAGATGATATTCAGGGTAATTTAGATAATCATGGTAACTGGTTAAGTGGAATAAATTTTATCGACAGCATCAGATTAGGTTCGCAAAATAATTTACCTAGTGATATTAAAAATAACAAAGGAAGAAATACTTATTTTTTCTTACCATTTATTTTAGGATTAATTGGATTGTTATATCATATTAAAAATGATAAAAATAATTTTTATGTTCTTTTATTATTTTTTGCTTTTACAGGATTAGCAATAATTTTTTACACCAACCCAAAACCTTTTGAACCTCGTGAACGTGATTATGCTGTTGTTGGTTCATTTTATATTTTTGCTATTTGGATTGGTTTTGGAGTTTTGGCATTATACGAACAATTAAAGCACAAAATAAAACCAAAACCATTGGCAGTATCACTAACAGTTGTTTGCTTTTTAAGTGTTCCCATATTAATGGCCAAAGAAAATTGGGACGATCATGATCGTTCAGGAAAATATTCAACTTATAATAATGCTAAATCTTATCTTGACTCATGTCAAGAGAATGCCATTATGTTTACCATTGGTGATAATGACACTTTTCCGCTTTGGTATATGCAAGAAGTTGAAAATTATCGTACAGATATTAAACTGATCAATACCAGTTTATTTGCTAAAGATTGGTATATCGATCAACAAAAAAGAAAAACATATAAAGCTGATCCAATTCCTTCGCAATTAACACACAAACAATATCGTGAAGGTTCTTTAGATGTAGCCTATCATTACCCTTATGCTTTTCCACAATTTAAAGATTCAGTAATTGACATTAAGTTTTTAATGAGGTGGATTGCAAGTGACGATGCTAGAACATCAATTGATTTTGAAGAAAATGGTCATCCTGAAAAAGTATATCCAACAAATAAAATTAGATTGATGGTTGATAAAAATGCTGTACTTAAAAATGGAATAGTTGCTGCTAAAGATTCAGCTTTGATAGTACCCTATATAGATTTTGAAATTTCAGAAGCAGCATTAGTAAAAAATAGAATATTAATGCTCGATATTTTAGCAAATAGTAATTGGGAACGACCAATATATTTTACCGGAGGTGCCCAAGCTGCTGAAGAATATATATGGCTTAAAGATTATTTACAATTAGATGGATTAGCTTATAAATTTGTACCTATTAAAACCCCGATTGAAAATAAAAGTTTTATGGATATGGGTAGAATTGATACAGACACCATGTATGCGAATGTAAAAAAATGGACATGGAAAAATTCAAATGGTAATATTTATGTTGACCCAGAAACCAGAAAAAATAGTATTTCATTTAGAAACAGCTTAGGTAGATTAGCTGATGAACTAATTAAAGAAGGTCAATTTGATAAAGCAGAGGAAGTTCTGGATATGTCAGTTGAAAAAATGCCAATTGAAAAATATGGATATTATCGTTTGGTAATTGGGCATATTGAATCGTATTACAAAATTGATAAACCAGAAAAAGCAAGAAAAATTGTTGATTTTTTAATAAATAATTTTCAAGAAAAAATAACATACTATAGCGGAATGGATTCTTACGAATTTTCAAAAAACTTTGGTGATTTAGAAGGTACTCTAGATTTATATAGATATATAATTGCGACATCTCAAGAATTTGATACTGAAGAGTATACACAAATATTAAAAGATAAATTTATGGATTCTGTCACTTTATTAGAAGAAGTTTTAGAAGAAAAATAAATGAAATATTACCTTGCAAAAACACCAATAATTATTCAAAAATATTTTGACAATTATACATGGAAAATTGCAATAGATAAAAAGGAAATTTATCTCACTTTTGATGATGGTCCTATTCCTGAAATCACAACTTGGGTTTTACAAACTTTAGCAGAGTTTAAAGCTAAAGCTACCTTTTTTTGTATTGGAGATAATATATCAAAATATCCAGATATTTTTAAAGAAATCATAACTCAAAACCATACCATTGGTAATCATAGCTTTAACCATCTAAATGGATGGAGAACAAGTTCAAAACGATATTTGGATAATGTTGAGAAAGCAAAAGAGTTTATTTATAAGTTTAAGTCCGATGGCTATCGGGAACAAAAACCAAAAATCGAAACAAAAGTCCTTCCCCACGGGAAGGATTTAGGATGGGATAAACAACAAGCGACCAATCTATTTCGTCCACCTTATGGGAAGATAAGATCAAACCAATCTAAATTATTAATCAATAAAGGTTTTAAAATTATAATGTGGGATGTTTTAAGTGGTGATTTTGATCAAAACCTTAGCAAAGAAAACTGCTTACAAAATGTTACTAAAAATGTAAATAACGGAAGCATTATAGTTTTCCACGACAGCGAAAAAGCCTTTAAAAACTTAGAATATACACTACCAAAGACATTGGAATATTTTACTAAAAAAGGATATGTTTTTAAATCTTTGTGAATTAGGCAATAGGCAATAGGCAAAATACTTTTTATTGGACACTCTCCCGTTCCTATTTACTACTTTATTCTTACTTTTTTTATTTTTAACCCTTTAACTTTTTACTTTATCAAACATATTGCTGCACCAAACTAATTAAAGTATTTGCATCTTGATGGCCAGTTTGACGCCATTTCATTTCACCATCTTTGTATATAATAAAAGTGGGATTCCCTTTAATTCTCAATGCTGAGGCTAAGGTTTCATTTTTAGTTATATCAATTTTTACAACTTTAGCTCTATCTCCTAAAGCAGCTGCAACATCTCTTAATATGGAATGTAAATTATTATTTTCACCTTCCCAATCTTTATGAAAATCAATCAAAGTAGGAATATTTGAACCTATCAATTCACCAAACTTAGTCATAATATTCGTTTATTTTATTTACTTAGTATCAAATAAATCTGTTATTACAAATATAACATATTAAATCAACTTTGTTTATAAAGTGCAAAACATTAGCTATTTAACATTAACTTTATTATAATTTTAAGAAATAAGTCATTCTAATTCTTGAAACTATCTGAAATAATTTTTTTAGAATTATATCTGAAATTTAAAAATCAATAAAAATATACAGATGAAAGTATAACAAATTGTTACTTTTACAAGGAAAAAACAATCTACATGTCTGATAAAAAACGACTTTTTCTACTTGATGCTTTTGCTTTAATCTTTCGAGGATACTATGCTTTAATTAAAAATCCACGTATTAATTCAAAAGGGATGGATACCTCTGCAATTCTAGGTTTTATGAATTCACTTTTAGATGTAATTCGAAGAGAAAAACCTGATCATTTGGCTGTTGCTTTTGACAAAGGAGGCTCTGTAGCGAGAAGAGAAGCATTTCCTGAATATAAAGCACACAGACAAGAAACACCGGAAGCTATAAGAATTGCTGTACCATATATTCATAAAATATTAGAGGCAATGCATATTCCAATTATTGAAAAAGAAGGTTTTGAAGCTGATGATTTAATTGGTACGCTATCTATTCAGGCAGAAAAAGCAGGTTATCAAACTTTTATGGTTACACCTGATAAAGATTTTGCACAATTAGTTACCGATAATGTTTTTATGTATAAACCCGCTAGAATGGGTAATGGTATTGAAATTTGGGGTGTTGAGAAAGTAAAAGAAAAATTTGAAATTGAAGATCCTAAACAAGTGATTGATTACTTAGGAATGATGGGAGATGCTGCTGATAATATTCCCGGTTTACCTGGAGTTGGTGATAAAACTGCCAAAAAATTTCTCAAACAATATGGCAGTATGGAAAACCTTTTGGCTAATACACATGAATTAAAAGGTAAAATGAAAGAAAAAGTTGAAGCAAATGCTGAGTTAGGCATATTATCAAAACAATTGGCTACAATTATGCTAGACTGCCCAGTTGAATTTCACGAAGAAGATTTTGAATTAAATACACCAAATTATCAAAAAGTTTCCGAAATTTTTCAAGAATTAGAGTTTCGACGTATGCAGGAAACTATGAATAAAATGTTCCTGAATACACCACAAAAAATAGAAACTTTACAAAAGGAAGAAGAAACAAATAAACCTACTAAAAAATCTAATTTGATAAATCAGCAATTAGATATGTTTTCCACCCCAGTTGGTGACTCTCAACAAGAATATACAAGTGGTTTTAAAGAAGCAAAAAATATTCCTCATTTTTATCAATATATAAATACAGGACTTGCCCAAATTTTATTAATCAAAAAGCTTTTGCAACAAAAATCGGTTTGTTTTGATTTGGTTTTAATAACTACTGGAGCAACAAGAGTAAATGCCTTTGAAGCTGAGTTAGTTGGTATTACTTTTTCCTATAAAAAAGGTAAAGGTTATTATGTTCCAATTCCTGAAAACCGAGATGAAGCAAATATTATTTTAAATAAATTCAAGCCATTTTTTGAAAATAACAATATTGAAAAAGTTGGACAAAATTTAAAATATGATATAAAAATTCTTCAAAATTATCATATAGATGTTAAAGGTCCTCATTTTGACACCATGTTAGCTCATTATTTAATCAACCCAGATATGCGTCATAATTTAGATGTTTTATCAGAAACCTATTTAAATTATACACCAATACTTATCACATCTTTAATTGGTAAAAAGGGTAAAAATCAAGAATCTATTCGCAATGTTGATTTAGAGAAACAAACCGAATATGCCATTGAAAAAGCTGACATTACGTGGCAATTAAAACAAGTTTTTGAAAAAGAATTAGACAAAAACAATCTAACCAAATTATTTAAAGAAATTGAAATCCCTTTGGTTGGAGTTTTGGCTAAAATGGAATATGAAGGAATAAATATAGATATTGATTTTTTAAACTCTTTATCTGTAAAATTAAATGAAGATATATTAAAACTTGAACAAAAAATTTATGCTGAAGCAGATACTGATTTTAATCTGGCTTCACCAAAACAATTAGGAGTTGTGCTATTTGAACAGCTAAAGCTAGTTGATAAACCAAAAAAGACTAAAACTGGTCAATATGCTACCGGTGAAGAAATTTTATCAAAACTAGCGCCAAAACACGAAATAATTGCTAATATTTTGGAATGGCGCGGACTCGTAAAATTAAAAAACACTTATGTTGATGCTTTACCTAAAGAAGTAAATAAAAAAACCGGGAGAATTCATACAACTTTTAGTCAGGCAGTTGCAGCTACCGGGAGATTGAGTTCTAATAATCCTAATTTACAAAATATACCTATTCGAACAGAAAGAGGTAAACAGGTACGAAAAGCTTTTATTCCACGCAATGAAAATTATACTTTACTTGCTGCTGATTATTCACAAATTGAACTTCGATTAATTGCCGAAATGAGTGGTGATGAAGAAATGATAGCTTCTTTTTTAAGAGGAGAAGATATCCATAAATCAACTGCGGCTAAAGTTTTTAAAGTACCTATTGAAGAAGTTACTCGTGAGCAAAGAAGTTATGCAAAAACTGTAAATTTTGGAATTATTTATGGTGTTTCTGCCTTTGGATTAAGTCAGCAAACAGATTTGAGCAGAAGTGAAGCTAAAGAATTAATTGAAACCTATTACCAAACTTACCCTACACTAAAAGCATTTATTGCAAAACAAATTGATTTTGCTCGCGATCATGGCTATGTGGAAACTCTTTTAGGGCGGAGACGTTATTTAAAAAATATTAATTCCCAAAATTCTATTGTTCGGTCTGGTGATGAACGCAACGCTGTTAATGCCCCAATACAAGGTAGTGCTGCCGATATCATCAAGATTGCTATGATTAATATTCATAAAGTTTTAGAAAAGGGAGATTTTAAATCAAAAATGTTATTACAAGTTCATGATGAGTTAATTTTTGATATCCATAAAGATGAATTGGAAAATTTAAAACCAATCATAAAATATGAAATGGAAAATGCATTTAAACTTTCAATACCACTAATTGTTGATCTGGGTGAAGGTGAAAATTGGTTAGAAGCACACTAATTAAAAAATATACCTAAATGTAGCTTTGATCAAATATGTATTATTTGGTTTTTGCTGTATTATTTCTTTATCTATACTTTCAAATAAACCAGCGTTTGGATCTCCAAAACCGGTTGTTCCTTGTGACCACACTAAAAATATCTCTGAGCCTGGAATATATTCCCATCTCAAAACTAAATTAGATCTGAATTGTACAAAAGCAAAATCCGGTTCACCGAAAGAATAATCAGTATTTCCATCTTTATTTTCATCTATATAATATACCCCTTCATCAAATGAAATCTGATTTTCATCGTACAATTTAAATCTATCATTCAAATCATTTGCTACTGGATTTGTGATATGATTAAAATTTGAATAATTTCCTGTTGAAACAAACGGTTCTGCATAATATTGAATTGATAAGTTTGGATTTATAGTATAATTAATGCGTATTGAAGTACTAAAAGTTTGATTATCAATTTCAGCCGTTATATATCTTGGATCTCCGTTAAAATTTTCTTCAGTAACATATTGTGTTTTATTTGGATTGTAAGAAAATTCAGGATTTATAGAAATATTTAAAGCATTGGTAGGCTGATAACTCAATCTTGTTTCAAATTTTAAAAATGAAAAATGGTTTTGCTGTGCTTGAGAAAAAACATAACCTAGAGTAAATCTGAGTTTTTTTCTAGAATCTGATCCAAAATACCACCAATTTGCAAACTCATCTGAAAAACGAAATCTGGGTCCACCACGTAATGATGTATTTGAATAAATTCTGGGTTTATAAATTAAACCTATATCTGTCCACCAATTATTTTTAAATTGTACGTGTGAAGAAGCTCTAAATTGAAGCCTGTTGTAATTTCCATCAAAATCATAAGTAGTAAATTGTTGAAAATTTCCATCAATTTTTCTAAAAATGCCAAAAGGTTTTAAAGTTTGATAGTGAAGGTTGATATATTGTTGCAACTCATCTGCCTGACGTAAAAATCCTATATCATTTAACTCTAATTCTGGAGAACGCCAAGTAAAACCGCCATTATAGCTCCAGTTACCGCTACCATTTTTTCCTGCTTCAATTTTTCCTCCTGTGCCTGTTAACGAAGTTCTATTAGGGTCTACACTAACATGTTTTGCGTCAACGCGCTGAAATAAATGGGTAAGTGATTCTTGTGTATTAGTTATAGCTTCTTTACTTCCTTGCACATTACTTACTATAAAATTTCCTTCAACATAATATTTTCTGCTTTTCCATTGGTGCTTAAAATCAAGTCCGCCTGTATAAGCTTTTTGTCTTAAAAAATCTAAGTTTCCTTCAATTTTTCTATTTGTAGCAGTGAAAATCCCTCCAACAAATGTGTTTTTATTATTAAAATCTTTTTGTAACCTACCAACAAAATAATTGGTTAAAGGCTCTACCAATTCTTCTCTTTTATCACCATTGTTATCAATTTCAGCATATTCTTTTGCTGTAACACTTTCTAAAATACCAATTGACCATCCATTTTTTGTTTTTCCACTAAACTTTGCTGCTCCTAAAATTGTAGTATTACTTGGTTGGTCAGAAAATTCTATTCCTGAATTATCAGGGTAACCTTGTGGACTTCGACCTATACGTCTTGAATAAAATATGTTGTCTTGATTATCTGCAAATTGATAATTGAAAATATTTTTATTTTCAACAAAAAAAGGACGTTGTTCTTCAAAAAAAATTTGAAATCCATCTAATGAAATCGCAGCGGGATCTGCCTCAACTTGTCCAAAATCAGGATTGATAGTAAAATCTAAAGTTAAATCATTGGTAATACCAATTTTCCCATCTAAACCACCATTAAAAGTAAAATCATCTCCATCTCGAAATGGGTTATTATCTTCTTTCGGGTAAGAATCATACTGAGCTAAAAGATAGGGTTGAATTTCAATCTGCTTTTGAGGCTCTAAGTTTATTAAGCCATGTAATTCCCCAAACTCACTCACCCACCCTGGAGCATCTAGCGGGATTCTTTGCCAAACAGAACGTTCTTCTTCTCTAAATAATCTTCGCATAAATTGAAATCCCCAAACCTGTTCTTCGCTTTTTCCAAACCTAAGCTGACTCAAAGGAATTTTTAATTCAGCTGTCCAACCTTTATCGTCAATATTAGTTTTTGTATACCAAATAGGATTCCAGCTTTCATCAAAATTCTCACCATTTTCAGAAATGGCTTCATCACCTTTTACCCCTGCAGCGGTTGTAGTAAATGAAAAAGCAGTACGTAAATCAT
>JAUWLK010000200.1 GCA_030613745.1 Flavobacteriaceae bacterium
CCTGATAATGGATTTTCTCAATTTTTTGATACACCAAGATATTCAACCGGATATACAACTTTATTCAATACTATAGGTTTAATGATTGAAACCCATATGCTAAAACCTTATGCAAATCGTGTTGTTGCAACTTATAAATTATTGTTTCAAATTTTAAATTTTTTAAAAGATAACGGACAAGAAATTACCTCATTAAGAAATAAATTATCTGATGTAATCATTTCAAAAAAAACTTATCCCATTCAATGGGAAATAGATAGCTCAAAAACTACAACCTTAAACTTTAAAGGATATGAAGGTAAATTTATAAAAAGTGAAGTCACAGGTTTGAACCGATTAAAATATGACAAGTCAAAACCTTTTACCAAACCAATAACTTATTATAATTATTTTAAACCCAAAAAAGAGATTATTATTCCAAAAGGTTATATAATTCCACAAGGTTGGTGGAATGTAATTGAACTGCTTCAAAACAACAATATAAATATGTATCCGTTTAAAAATGATACAGTTATCAATGTTGAATCCTACAAAATAAAAAATTACAAATCAACTAAAAATCCTTACGAAGGGCATTATTTACACTTTAACACTCAGGTTGAAAAAACCATAGTTAAATATCATTTTAAAAAAGGTGATTATTATGTTTCTATCAATCAAAAAGGAATTAGATATTTGATAGAAACTCTTGAACCAGAGGCTCCTGACTCATTTTTTAATTGGAATTTTTTCGATACAATTCTACAAAAAAAAGAAGGATTTTCTCCTTATGTTTTTGAAGATTTAGCTTTAGAAATTTTAAATAAAAATCCAAAATTAAAATCTGATTTTGAACAATTAAAAAAAGAGGATAAAGATTTTTCAAATAATTGGTATGCACAACTAAACTATATATACAAAAACTCGAAATATAAAGAAAAAGCATATTTACAATACCCTGTTTATAGAATCATAAATTAAATCATCATGTTCACAAAAAAACTAAAATTATTACTTTCTGTTTTATTAATACCAATAGCTTTATTGGCACAAGAAAAAAAATCACTAACTCATAAAGATTATGACAAGTGGAACAAAATAAATAATGTTTCTATTGGCGAAAATGGAAGTATTGTTACCTATGAAGTAACACCAAATACCAAAAGAGGTGATGCTCATGTTGAAGTGTATCATAAAAAATCTCAAAAAAGATTCATTAGTAAACACGGTACTTCTCCTAAAATCAGTTATTTAAGTGAATATGTATTTTACAATCGAAAACCTACTTACCAATTGACGCGAGAAGAAAAGTTAAAAGATATTAAAAAAGAAAAACAAACCAAGAGCGATGTATTGATATATAATGTTGTTTCCAATAAAATTATTGATTCTGTTATTAGAATTAAATCCTTTAAAAATCCTAAAAAGTATGATGGTTTTATTGCTGTATTATGTGATAAAGAAATAAAAGATAAAGATGCTTATAAAGAACTTGATAGTCTTCAAAAATTAAAAGCTGATCTTACCATTAAAAATACATTTTTAGTTTTGGTAGATTTGGTTAAAAAAAGAAAAGATACTTTTCACAATGTACAACAATATGCCTTTTCTGAAAAAGGAAGATTTTTATTCTACAGAAAAGACAGTGAAAAAGATGAAAACAATGCTGGTATTTTTAGAATAAATTTGACTACAAAAAAAGTAATAACTATTGATGAAGGTAAAAAAACTTATAAAGATTTTGGTATTAATATTGAAGGTACTAAAATTGCCTATTTATCATCTTTAGATTCTTTAAAACATGAAAATCCGAAATTTAATTTGAACTATTGGAACAATAACAACTTAATTACGGTTGTTGATTCTTCTTATCAAAAACTTAAAAACAACACAATTTTAAGTCAGTACAAAGCACCTGCTTTTTCTAAAAAAGGAAACAGATTGTATTTTTATACCCAGGTTAAACCTCATTTTTTTGAAAAAGACACTACAGTACTAGATGACGAATTAGCTGAAGTTGATATTTGGTCCTGGCAAGATAAAATGATTCAACCAGAGCAAAATGTTAGAAAAAAAGATCTTAAAGAAAAATCTTATTTATCCTACTTAAATCTAAATTCCAACAAAATAGTTGAACTAAATAATGTTGATGTCGCTACAATTTACATTGATACTGAAAAAGAAAAGAAACATATCATTCTATCAAATTCTCTAAATTATGATATTGCCAGATCTTGGGAATATCCTTGGAGAAAAGATTTTTATTTGTTGAACACAGAAACAGGAGAATCAAAACTAATCATTACTCGTGGTGATAGAACTCCAAAAATTGATACAACAAGTAGTTATGCAATATATTATAATGTTGACAAAAAAAACTGGTTTGCATACGACATTAATACCGGTAAGACCAAAGATTTAACATCAAAACTAAATGTTCCATTTTACGATGAAGATGATGATCATCCTATGCTGCCTTTCTCATACGGATTTGGAGGATTTACAAAAAATAACACCGCTTTAATATATGACAAATACGATATTTGGGAATTTGATTTAAGTAGTAAAACTGCTCCAAAAAATATTACTAAAACAGGACGAATAACTAAAACCACCTACAGACTTATTAAACTAGAAGAAGAAAGAGATAAAATATCGTACGACAATAAAAATTTGATATTGACTGGTTTTAACGAAGTGACTAAAGCTAATGGTATTCTCTCTTTAAACCTTAAGAACAATAAAATTTACCCTAAATTTAGTTTGGATAATAAAAATTTCAGACTTTCAAAAAAGGCATTTAAAGAAGGTACATTTATTTTTACCAGACAAAACTTTAATGAATATCCAAACCTGTGGATTGCTGACAATAATTTTAAACATCAAAAACAAATAAGTGATGTAAATCCTATTTATAAAAACTACAAATGGGGAACTGTTGAATTATTCAAATGGAAAGCTTATGACGGTGTTGAATTAGAGGGCTTAATTTATAAACCTGAGAACTTTGATCCAAATAAAAAGTATCCAATGATCACTTATTTTTATGAAAAACGTTCACAAAGTTTACATAATTTTTCTACACCAACACCAAGTGCTTCTATTGTTAATATGCCTTATTTAATAAGTAATGGCTACGTAGCATTTGTACCAGATATTGTTTATAAAGATGGTCACCCAGGGCAAAGTGCTTATAATTGTATTGTTTCAGGAGTTGAAGCAGTTGAAAATTTAAGTTATATAAACAGTGATAAAATTGCACTTCAAGGGCAAAGTTGGGGTGGATATCAAACGGCATATATAGTTACACAAACTACAAAATTTGCTGCGGCAATGGCAGGTGCTCCTGTGGCAAATATGACATCAGCTTATGGAGGTATCCGTTGGAAATCTGGTTTAAACAGAGCTTTTCAATATGAGCGTACACAAACCAGGATTGGAAAAACATTATGGGAAGAAGGTGGTTTAGAGCTTTATATTGAAAATTCTCCTATTTTCTTTGTAGATAAAGTTGAAACGCCAATATTAATTATGCATAATGATAATGATGGAGCTGTACCCTGGTATCAGGGAATTGAATACTTTATGGGATTACGTCGTTTGCAAAAACCTGTTTGGATGCTCACCTATAATAATGAAGAGCACAATCTTAAAAAAGTAAAAAACAAAATGGATCTTTCTATAAGAATGATGCAATTTTTTGACCATTATTTAAAAGATGAAAAAGCTCCTGTTTGGATGACAAAAGGTGTAAATATTTTGGACAAAAAGAAATTTTACGGGTATGAACTGGAAGATTAATGAATTATAAAATAAAAGGTATTAAACCTCAGGGCAAGCCCTGAACCCAATAATAGGAATCGACCCAAGGGTCGAGATATTTAACCTAGATCCCGCTAAAAAAGCGGGATTAGTTCGACTAACTAAAAAATTGAAATAATTTTTTTAGAGTCTCACGAATAAAAAACATATTTAGTTCCCATCCAGATAACTATAGAGATGATAGGGTTAAAGAGGGTGTGTCATAGAATGTAATGAAGAAACCTTTTCAAACAAATTTCAAAGTCTTAAATCTGAGATCCCGCTAGAAAGCGGGATTAGTTCAACTATCTATTTTTGAATTCATTGCTCGTGCAACTTTTCAAAATAGAGTTTCACTAATTAAACCTTTCAGGATTCTCCACAACATGATAACGCGGATCATCAATCGCATTGATAATTACTTCATGAAATTTACTATTGCTTTTATATAGTAATTGTTTACACTCTTCACTTAAGTGTTTTAAATGAATAGTTTTACCTACTTTCTCATATTTTTCAACAATATTTAAAACGGATTCTATTGCAGAATGGTCACTTACTCTTGATTCCATAAAATCAATTTCTATCTTTTCAGGATCACTTTTGATATCAAATTTTTCATTAAAAGCACTTACCGAACCAAAAAATAAAGGTCCCCAAATTTCATAAACTTTGGTACCATCATCTTTTATATGTTTTCTCGCTCTAATTCTAACAGCATTTTCCCATGAAAACACCAAAGCACTAACAATAACTCCTGCAAAAACAGCTATAGCTAAATCAAATATTACGGTCAATGCCGAAACTAATATCAATACAAAAACATCAGTTCTTGGTATTTTATGTAATATTCTAAAGCTACTCCATGCAAATGTTCCAATTACAACCATAAACATTACACCTACTAAAGCTGCTATTGGCACTTGTTCAATATACTGAGAAGCAAACAAGATAAAAGCTAGTAATGTTAATGCTGCAACAACACCTGATAACC
>JAUWLK010000136.1 GCA_030613745.1 Flavobacteriaceae bacterium
AAATAGTCAAACTTTATAACCATGAACCTACAATATTAATTACTGATAACCCATGGTTTTACATAGCATTAGTTGCTATGATTTTAGGGTCTCAATTATTTTTAGCTGGCTTTTTAGGAGAATTAATATTACGATCAAAACGCAACGAAAAACGATATATAATCAGCAAACAAATTAACTTATAAATAATTTATCTTTGCCACATTAAACTTCAGGTAAAATGGATACAAACAAAATTTTAAACAAAGCCAAACTTTGGCTAAATGCACCTTTTGATAAAGAAACACAAGAAGAAATTCAAAATTTAATTCAGAACAATCCTGAAGAGCTAAACGATCGGTTTTATAAAAACATGGAGTTTGGTACTGGAGGAATGCGAGGAGTTATGGGTGCCGGAACCAATAGAATTAACAAATATACATTGGGTAAAAACACGCAAGGCTTATCTAATTATTTACAAAAAACTTTTCCAAACAAACAATGTAAAGTCGCTATTGCTTATGATTGCAGGCATAATAGTAAAACTTTTGCAAAATCAGTAGCTGATGTTTTTTCGGCTAATAACATTAAAGTATTTTTATTTGAAGATTTACGTCCTACACCCGAACTCTCTTACGCTGTACGCGAATTAGATTGCGATGCAGGAATTGTTCTTACCGCTTCACATAATCCGCCAGAATACAACGGGTATAAAGTTTATTTTAATGATGGTGGTCAGATTATTCCTCCACAAGATGGTGAAATAATCGATGAAATAAATGCTCTTGGATTTAAGGATATTAATTTTGATGCCAATGAAAATTTAATCGAATTTATTGGTGAAAAAATTGATTCTAAATTTATAGATGCTGCAGTAAAAAATGCAACAGTTAAAACTACAAAAGGACGTGAAAATATTAAAATAGTTTTCACTTCTATACACGGAACTTCAATAACCTTAATTCCTGAAGCTTTAAAAAGAGCTGGTTTTACCGATGTACACATTGTTGAAGAGCAAAGAATACCAAACGGAGATTTTCCTACGGTAAAATCTCCAAATCCAGAAGAACCGGCAGCGCTTAAAATGGCAACTGATCTAGCTGATGAAATTGATGCTGATATTGTTATTGGCACCGATCCAGATGGTGATAGGTTAGGAATTGCTGTTAGAGATCTTAACCATAAAATGGTTTTACTTAACGGAAACCAAACTTTTAGTATTTTAACTAATTTTTTGATTAAAAAATGGGATGAACAAGGTAAATTAAATGGTAATCAATTTGTAGGTTCAACTATTGTATCAACTCCATTAATAAATAAAATTGCCGATAGTTACGGAGTAGAAACCAAAGTAGGTCTAACCGGATTTAAATGGATAGCTAAAATGATTCGCGAAGCTGAAGGCAAACAAGATTTTATTGGTGGCGGTGAAGAAAGTTTCGGATTTATGGTAGGTGATTTTGTAAGAGATAAAGACGCTGTTTCAGCAACTTTATTAGCTTGTGAAATTGCAGCTGATGCAAAAAGTAATAAAACTTCTGTTTACTTAGAATTATTAGAACTTTATAAAAATTTAGGTCTTTACAAAGAACACCTAATATCGGTTGTTAAAAAAGGAATTGAAGGCGCAAATGAAATCAAGCAAATGATGACTGATATGCGCAAAAACCCAATTAATGAAATTGACGGTGAAAAAGTGCAATATTTGTATGATTACCAAACTTCAGTTTGTAAAAACCTATTGACAAATGAAGAAACAGCAATTGATTTACCTAAATCAAATGTTTTAATTTATCAAACAGTAAAAGGCACAAAAGTAGCTGCCAGACCAAGTGGAACAGAACCAAAAATAAAATTCTATTTTACTGTCAATACAGCTTTAAATGATATTGTTAATGCTGAAAATGTTGAAGCTGGATTAGATACAAAAATTAATAGAATAATTAAAGAAATGAAACTATAAACTTCCCCTCTTGAGAGGGGATTAAGGGGTGTGTTTTTGTTTTATCAACCATCTCATACAATCCTATTTATATGGAGTACTTTAAAAAAATACTACGCTTCGCAAAACCTTACACAAAATTCGCTTGGCTAAACGTATTGTTCAATATTTTATATGCCATATTTAATGTTTTATCGGTTTTAGCTTTTATTCCTGTATTGGGAATATTATTTGGTAGAGAAGAAAAAATAACTCAAAAACCAACATTTACAGGTATTAAAAGCGTTTACGATTATATACAGAATAGTTTAAACTATTCTGTTTCAAATATGATGGAAACTGGCGGAGTTGAAAAAGCACTACTATTTATTTGCTTGATTAGTTTTAGCATGTTCTTCTTTAAAAATTTATTTCGCTATTTGGCATTATTTGTCTTGGCATTTTTACGAAATGGTATTGTTAAGGATTTAAGAGACAGCCTGTATAACAAAATTCTAGAATTACCTATTTCTTACTTTTCCGAAAAGAAAAAAGGAGATACTATTGCTCGAATGACCTCAGACGTTCAAGAAATTGAGGTTTCTTTTTTAAACTCATTAGAGGCTATTGTTAGAGAGCCACTTACAATTACTTTTACTTTAATATCAATGTTTGCAATAAGCGCTAAATTAACATTATTTGCTTTTGTCTTACTTCCTGTTTCGGGTTTATTAATTTCATCTATTAGTAAAAAACTAAAAGCAAAGTCACTTTTAGCACAACAAGAAACCGGTAACTTTTTATCGTTTATTGAAGAAACCCTTACCGGCTTAAAGGTTATTAAAAGTTTTACTGCTGAAAAAAAAATAGAAAATAAGTTTCAAATTTCTACCAGCCGCTTTGAAAAACTAATGAATAGTGTTTTACATCGTAAAAATTTAGCTTCACCAATGAGTGAATTTTTAGGATCAGCTACAATTATTGCTATTTTATGGTTTGGAGGAAGAATTGTTTTGTTAGGAGAAGATGATATGAAACCTCAGGAGTTTTTAGGATTTATCGGTTTGTTTTATTTGATCTTAAATCCTGCAAAGGCTATTTCAAAAGCTATTTTTAGTGTCCAAAAAGGTAATGCTTCCGCAGAAAGAATTATGGATATATTAGAAACTGAAAACGATATTAAAGACAAACCTAATGCAATTGAAAAAGCTTCATTTGATCAGGATATACAAATCAATAATATTTCATTCAAATACAAAGATGAGTATGTTTTAAAAGATTTTTCACTAAGGGTAAATAAAGGACAAACCATTGCCTTAGTAGGTCATTCAGGAAGCGGAAAATCTACTTTAGCAAACTTATTACCAAGATTTTACGATGTAAATTTAGGAGAAATATTAATTGACGGCACTAATATAAAAGATATTAAAAAAGAATCTTTACGAGATTTAATGGGATTGGTTACGCAAGAATCCATTTTGTTTCATGATACAGTAAGAAATAATATCACTCTAGGGATTGACCAAGCTAATGATGAAGATGTTTTAGAAGCTGCAAATATTGCTAATGCGCATGAATTTATCAAAGATCTACCTCAACAATATGATACCAATATTGGAGATAGCGGTAATACTTTATCAGGCGGACAAAAACAACGGCTCTCAATCGCTCGTGCTGTTTTAAAAAATCCACCAATTATGATATTAGATGAAGCAACCTCTGCTTTAGATACCGAATCAGAACAATTGGTACAAAAAGCTTTGATAAAAATGATGGAAAATAGAACTTCTATCGTTATAGCTCATAGGCTATCAACTATTCAAAATGCAGATCTTATTGTTGTTATACAAAAAGGAAAAATTGTTGAACAAGGAAAACATCAAGAATTATTAAATAAAAAAGGAGCGTATTTTAAACTGGTAAATATGCAATCCTTGAGTTAATAGATTAAAAAATTAAAATTTAAGATTTAAAATGAATACTATTGAAAGTTTAGAATGGCGATATGCCTGTAAAAAATTCGATGAAAATAAAAAATTAACCGAAACACAAATTGACACCTTAAAAAAAGCATTTAATCTAACGCCAACCTCTTTTGGTTTACAACCTGTTAAAATGCTGATTATTGAGGATCAAGAGTTAAAAGAAAAAATTTTCAAACATTCCTTTTTCCAGATACAAGTTACAACTTGTTCCCATTTGTTAGTGTTTTGTATAGATACTGTGGTTGATGAAAAAACCATAGATGCTTATTTTGATATGGAAAAAGAAGTAAGAGGTGTATCAGAAGAAGTAATTAGTGATTTCAGAAATCAATTAAAAGATATGTACAAAAATAAAAGTAAGGAGGAAATTGAGCAATCATCAATTTACCAAACTTATATTATTTTAGGCAACTTAATGACTGTTTGCGCTTTTGAAAAAATTGATTCCTGCCCAATGGAAGGTTTTATTCCTGAAAAAATTGATGAAATATTAAATTTATCTGATAAAAATTTAAAATCAGTTTTAATGTTACCTGTAGGATATAGAGCAGAAGATGATATTATGAGTAAGATGAAAAAAGTTAGAAAACCATTAGAAACAATTGTGGAAGAACTGTAATATACACCTTATGTTTGACAGCTGGTTTGGAGCTTGGAGCATGAAGACAGAAGAGAAAAAAGTAAGAAGAAAGTAGTAAGAAGTATTTTACCAAATATCAATAATAAAGAATCAAAAGTTAATTAAAACCTGTCATTTGATAAAGAAACACACTAATTCCAATAGCTGTTGGATGTATAATTTTAACTAAATTTTAGACCAATTAACCATTACAAATTTTAATACCTTTGAAAATCCAAACAAATAAATCTTTTTAAAACATAAAATTAACACAATGAATCAAGACATAAGAAACCTAGAACCAAATAGATTATGGAATAATTTTTCTGACTTAAATGCAGTACCTCGTGGTTCAAAAAAAGAAGAACGAGTAATTGCTTTTATGGTTGCATTTGGTAAAAAATTAGGATTAGAAACCATAGTTGACACTATTGAAAATGTGATTATCAAAAAACCTGCGACTCCAGGAATGGAAAATCGTAAAACAATTGTATTACAATCACATTTGGATATGGTACACCAAAAAAATTCTGATACTGATTTTGATTTTGACAAAGAAGGAATAAAAATGATAATAGATAGTGATTGGGTTAAAGCTGACGGAACAACTTTAGGTGCAGATAACGGACTTGGTGTTGCGGCAATAATGAGTATTTTAGAATCTAAAGATATTCCGCACCCTGCAATTGAAGCTTTATTTACTATTGATGAAGAAACTGGTATGACTGGTGCAATGGGCCTACAAGCTGGTTATTTAGATGGTGAAATTTTATTGAATTTGGATACCGAAGAAGATGATGAAATTGACATAGGTTGTGCAGGAGGAATTGATGTAACAGCAACAAAAAATTACGAAGAAGAGGATCTTAATGGCAATTGCAAAGCTTTTCATATTTCTGTGACTGGTTTAAAAGGAGGACATTCAGGTATGGATATTCACCGCGGTTTTGGTAATGCCAATAAAATTATGAATCGTATTTTAATGGCTACTGAAAAATTAATTCAGATTAGTGAAATAAAAGGAGGAAGCTTACGTAATGCAATTCCTAGAGAAAGTTTTGCAACAGTAATAACTTCTACAAAAAATGCTGCCAAATTAATAGCTAAAACCCAAGAAATCACTCAAACCATAAAAAATGATTTTTCTGAAATTGAAAACAATTTAGAGTTTAGTATAGAGCCTTTCGATTGCCCAAATAAGGTAATGAATAGAGAAGTTCAATCTCAATTACTAGCAGCAATTAAAAATGCACATAATGGCGTTTATAAAATGAGTGAAGAAATGGATGATTTGGTTGAAGCTTCTAACAATGTAGCTAAGGTAACTGTTAATAACGGTACAATCCAAATAGACTGTTTAACTAGATCTTCAGTAGATGAAAGCAAAATGGAAGTAGCCAATTTATTAAGATCTGCTTTTGAAAAAGAAGAATTTAAAGTAGAATTTTCAGGATCTTATCCGGGTTGGCAACCTAATGCCAATTCGCCAATTTTAAGTGTAATGGAAAAATTATACGAAAATATTTTTAACAAAAAACCTGATGTTGTTGCCTGTCATGCAGGATTGGAATGTGGAATTTTAGGAACAAATTACCCTGATATGGATATGATCTCATTTGGACCAACTATCAAAGGAGCACATTCACCAGATGAAAGAGCTAATATTAAATCAACCCAAAAATTCTGGAAATATTTATTAGAAATTTTAAAGAATATTCCTGTTAAAGCATAAAATTAATTTATTTGGTTTTAAAAATTATAACCTTTTAAATTTAATATTAAAATGAAGTTTTACCATTTGTGTAAAGCTTCATTTTTATTTACTTTTATATCAAATAACCATATTAATTATGAAGTTCAAATTAATCAAAACATTTCTTGTAGTTATTATTATATTTAATTGTACAACTATCTTTTCTCAAGAAAAAGAAAAAGAGGAAGAAACAGGTACAGCTGATACCGAATTTATAGATAAAGAAAAAAGAAAAGATTGGACTTTTAAACTTGCGCCTTATGCTTGGCTTGCTGGAACAGCTACCGATGTTGGAGGTGAAAAAATAAGACAATCTTTTAATGATCTTTATTCCTTAACAAATTTTGGTTTTCAAATAATAGCACAAGCAAAATATAAAAAATGGAGTTTAAGCACCAACCTTACTTATGCTAAATTAGGTGATAAACTTGAAGAAGGTATAATGTTAATAGATTTTGCCGTAGATCAAATAATTTTAGATACAAAAATAGGTTATACTCTTATTGATAAAATTGATTATGGCGATGATATTATTCGCGGTTGGGCTATGGATGCTACCATAGGAGCTATTTATTGGTCTAACGATATTAATGTTGATGTTAATGTAGATTCACCAATAGATATACCGGGTTTTCCTGTTAACGTTAATGAAAAACTGGATTATGTTGACTTGGTTGTTGGAACCAATTTTAGAATTATTTTAAGTAAATCCGTTTTCTTAGGGTTATCTGCTAATATTGGAGGATTTGGAATAGGTAATTCCTCTGATTTATATTGGGATCTTTCATTTGTAAACACCTTTAAAGTTTCAAAACTACTCACGGTTACTGCAGGATATAAAACATTTACTGATAAAACTGTTAGTGGCGAAGGTGAAGATGAAATAAAAACTAATATTAAAACCTTTGGTCCGCTATTGGGTGTGGTTATGAATTTTTAGAAATAAAGATTTACCATCTAATTTCAGTTTTTCCTATACTTTTTAAATAAGTATTTGTTTTACTAAAATGCTTATTTCCAAACCAATACCC
>JAUWLK010000287.1 GCA_030613745.1 Flavobacteriaceae bacterium
TTTTAAAGGTACAGTTGTAATTAATTTGTTAGCTTTTATAGCTTTAAGTACATTAAAAGGAGCTATTAAATGTTCAAATATTTCAAAAGAAGTAACCGCATCTACTTCAAAACCATTTACATTCTCATAATCAAAATCCAAATCTTCACCATGTGTATTATACACTGTATAACCATAAGTTTCTAATATTTCACTTAATTCATTTCTTATACCCAAATCTAAAATTTTAGCAGGTGCAGGAAGTACTGATTGCAAAAATTCAATGGTATGATTATATCTTTTTATGGGAGTTATTTTATACATTTTTTTTCTTTTCTTTAAAATACCAGCCCAATGGGATTAAAATTAAAAATGCATATGAAACCAACGATATTTTATTACCGGTTTTAATTACCTGAGGTTCAAATTTATAAATTATCGTATGTTTCCCTTTCGGGATAACCATGGCACGCAAAACATAATTCACTCTAAAATGAGGAGTTAATTCACCATCAACATAAGCATTCCAACCATTTTTATAATACATCTCTGAAAAGACTGCTAATTGGTCAACATCTGAGTTACTTTCATATGTCAATTCATTGGCTTGATATTTTATAAGTTGAATATTTGCTATAGAGTCTTTTTGAAATTCAAAATTTTGCAATTCATTTTTAAATACTGTATTTACAATTGCTGTTCTTTTTGTATCCAAACTATCCAATGCTTTAATTTCTTGGTCAGCATTATTTACAAATTGAACATTCTCAACAAACCAAACATTACCATTAGCTTCATCATTCAATTGAACATTTGCTCGGTTATTATCATCTGGAAAAATAAAATATTTGGTATTCAACATATTTAATACACCTATATTATTATTAGCAATTTGATAGTCGTATAATTCTTGATAACGGCGTGGTTTAGCAGCATGATATCCACCAATAGAATTATGATAAAAAGAAGTACTTCCATCTACCATTGGGCTACCAACTGTAAAATTTAAAACCCTGTAATGACTTTTATCTTTTTTAATTTCAATATTAATTTCAGTTAGTGGATAAGGGTTTTCAATTTTTTTTGTCGAAATAAAATCGCCATTATTTACATATCGTTTTGCAATACCAACCATATCAAAAAGGATTAAAACAAAAAATACTCCTAATACAATATTTTTGTTGATTTTCTTTTCTAAAAACAACCATAACACACATGCAATACCAACTATTAATAATAAAGACCTTAAGCTATCTTGAAAAAATATTGTTTTTCTATCAGCTCTTAAAATTTCTGAAAAACCTGGTGCCATATTTTCATATCTTGCATCACCTATGGCCTCAAAAGAAAATAAACTCGTTCCGGCTAGGGTGAAAACTAGAGCTAAACCACCGATAATAATTACACTTTTCTTTAAAGCATCATATTTTTCCTTTGATGAAATTTCTTTTTGAAAAAATTCTTTTATAGCTAGTATTCCCAATAATGGAATCGCCAATTCAGCAATTACTTGAATAGATGATACTGCTCTAAATTTATTATACAACGGAACATAGTCAATAAACAAATTGGTTAAAAAATCTAAATTTTTCCCCCAACTTAATAAAATGGAAAAAATAGTAGCTGCCACCAACCATTTTTTCAAATTTCCTTTAACCAAAAATATTCCTAATACAAACAAAAAAATTACAATTGCACCAATATAAGCCGGTGCTGCAACAATAGGTTGTTTACCCCAATACATTGGTGCGTTTTCGGCAAAACTCAAAGCCTGTTTCCTCCCTCCTTTTTCTTTTACAAATTCATAAATATAGGAATCTTTACCTAAATTTTCATAGTTACCACCACCCATAAATCTAGGTATAAATAAGTCAAATGTTTCTAAAATTCCATAACTGTACTGCGTAATATATTCTTTGGTCAAGCCAGAAGTTTGCTCTTTTTCTGTACTGTCAGTATTTATAGTTAATTCACTTTTACTACGTGTGCTTTGGTCTGCATACTCTTTAGTAGCCAATAAACCCGTAGCATTAACTCCCACAGCTAACGCAACTGCAACAAATAATATTCCTATTTTTTTAAAATAACTTACTAATTCTTTATTTTGATATGCGTTGAAAAGATAAATTATTCCAAAAATTAATATCATAAATAACAAATAATAGGTCATTTGCGGATGACTTGCATTAATTTCTAATGCCATTGCAAGAGCCGTTAATACAAAACCTAATAAATATTTTTTTTGAAAGACCAATAAAACTCCAGCCAAGACCATTGGCATATACGCAATGGCATGTGCTTTTGCATTATGTCCAACTCCTAAAATAATTATTAAATAAGTAGAAAAACCAAAAGCAAGTGATCCTATAATTGCCAATTTCCAATCAATTTTTAATACTGAAAGTAAAATAAAAAAACCTAGAAAATATAAAAATAAATAATCTGCCGGTCGAGGTAAAAATCTTAATATACTGTCTACTTTTTTAATATAATCATTTGGATAATACGTACTTAATTGATATGTTGGCATTCCTCCAAAAGCCCTGTCTGTCCAATAAGGTTCTTTATTGTGCTCGGCTCTAAACTCCTGCACTTCTTTTGACATACCTCTGAAATGCGCAATATCATTTTGAAATAACTTTTTCCCTTCTAAAACAGGTGAAAAATATGCCAATGAAATTACAATGAACGAAATAATTGCAATTAAAAATGGTACTAATTTTTTAAAATTCATAAACTATTTGGTATTTCAAGTTTATATCTAATTCTGTTAGGTGTATTGTAAACTGCTTTTAGTAGTTAATAGTCAGTCATCAACTTCTTCATAATCAACATATTCACCAACATCTTTTTTACCTTCTTTGGGTTGAATAGGTTTTTTGTCAATTGAGGTTTCACCTTCTTTTGAATTATCGTAAGGTTGTTTAAATCCTTGTTGCTCTTTAACTTTTTTTTCAAAATTTTTCACCATCTTATTCAGGAAAATTGGAAAAACATATCTTCCAATAATCTTTATTCCATAATAAATCAAAATGATGTAAGAAATAGTAATCAAAAACCCTGTTAATGATGCTTCTTGCATATTTTTTTAATTTTAATTTCAAAAGTAACAATTTGAAGACAACTTCAACGTTTATATAGTGAAAATCTTATTTTTGATTCAAATTTATTGTAAAACATGAA
>JAUWLK010000101.1 GCA_030613745.1 Flavobacteriaceae bacterium
TTTTAAAGATTTTAAAATTTAAAATAAAAAGAATAGTTGTAAAAATTGTACCTGGTGAGAAAAAGGATATTTCTTTTCCTTCTCTGGTTCCCAAATAATACAAAAGAGATATTGCTATTAATACCATTATGAGTAAAATAATGATTTGCACTATTCCTATCCAAAAAGGCGCATCACCAACAATACCTTGTTTATTTAATGAATTGATAAAAAATTCTAATAAAATAATTACACCTACAGTTAGCAATAATAAAAATGCCAAAACCAATGATATGATTAAAGAAACGATATATTGTCTAATTACTGTTCTTGCTTCGATTTGGTGATAAGTATATTCGAAGCCACTTAAAATAGCATTGACACCATTTGTCATTAAAAATATTGATAAAATAAAACCAAAAGAAAGTAATTCACCATATTTATTATTGGCAATATCATTTAAAACATAACTTACGGCATCAGATGCTTCTTTTGAAGGCATAACTTTGAAAATAAACAACATAAAATCGTCTTGAAACCCATCAATTGGTACAAACGGAATAAGTGTTAAGACAAAAAGAGCAAAAGGAAATAATGCTATAAAAAAACTAAAAGCAATGCTTCCGGCACGAGAAGTAAGTGCACCTTTAATTATTCCTGTGATATACATTTCAAAAAGGTCATAAAGATTCATTCCTTCAAGACCGGGGATTTTAATATTATGGAAGAGTTTTATTATCCATCTAATGATGGGTATTTCTAATAATTTTTCTTCCGTACTCATAATAATGTTAAAATAATTTAGCATCAAATTGGGTATTCCATTTGTCTTGAACTTTTAAAACTTGCTCAATGACATCGCGTACACAACCATTACCTCCTTTTTTTTGAGATATATATTTAGAAATGTGTTGAATTTCAGGTACAGCATCTTTTGGGCAGGTTGGTAATCCTACCATTTGCAATACAGGAAAATCAGGAATATCATCACCCATAAATAAAACATTTTCTGCTTTAATATTGTAAATATCTAAATATTCTTCTAACTGTTCAATTTTGTTATGTGCACCCAAATATATATCAGTAATTCCTAATCCTTGCAGGCGAGATTTTACGGCAGGATTGGTTCCTCCTGATATAATACAAACATTATACCCCATATCAACAGCTGTTTTTAAAGCATAGCCATCTTTAATATTCATTTTACGAACAAGATCACCATTTGTAAAAATTGTAACAGTCCCATCGGTTAAAACTCCATCAACATCAAAAATAAAAGTATTGATTTGAGGCATTATTTCTTTATAACTTTTTTCCATTTTTAAATGAACGGTTTTTTAATAACTTAATTATAAGTATTGATAATTGATTTTGAGACTAAATTATAAATTTCCTTCTGATTTTCACTTAATTGTGATAAATGATTTTTAATTACTTTGTTGTCATTTCTTTTTGCAGGTCCTGTTTGTGCTTTAATCGGGCTTATTTTTTGTATTTTATTTGCAGTTTCTTTAATCAGTGGTTTTAAAATGTCAAATGGTATGCTATTTTTATCACATATATCATTTGCTAATTTAAACATGTAGTTTGAAAAATTATTTGCAAAAACTGCTGCAATATGTAATTTTTCTCTTTTAGAGGAATTGATTTCATACACATTTTTACTAATGCAGTTTGCAAACAAATGTAACAGTTCTTTATCTTTTTTGTTTTCAGTTTCAATACAAATAGGAATTTGATGGTATTCTACTTTATGATTTATTGAAAAAGTCTGTAAAGGATATAATACTCCTTTCTTGGCCTTGCATTTTAAAGCTTCTATTGGCATACTTCCAGAAGTATGCACTACCAATCCATCTTTAAAAAATAATTGTTTTGAAAAACTAGAAATTGCATCATCATTAATTGCAATTATGTAAATATCTGCTTTAGATAAATTATTGATGTTATTTGTTTTAGGAATATTTTTATCGAAATATTTATCATTTTTAATATTTCGACTATAACGTTGTATAAAATTGATGTTTTTTGACATAGTTAAGACATTTGCCAAATAAAAAGCAACATTTCCTGCACCTAATAAAACTACTTTTATCATAAGGCTAAGATACACAAGTTATGTGTACAAAAAAAGAGGGAATTATTCAATGTTTATTGTTGATTGGTTTATTTGTGGAGTAGTTTACGGTTTTTGTGTAAAAATTCATAAGATGACTTTTTTTACAGCGGTTATTAGTTACCTGATGACTCTTTTAACCGCAGATATTAGTCATCCGATGAGTAGGATATGGTTTTTAGTCATCTAATGGATTAATCAAAAATCAACATACTCTTTAGCAACCATTTTATCAACCAACTTACCATTTCTAAGTCCTGCATAATCTTTTGCTGATGAAAACTCCCAATCAATAGCATTTTTTACCAAATTAGCTTTTACAGGATTTTGATGTATATAATCAAAACAAACTTGCGGGTACTGTTTTTGTGGTAAATGATTATGTATTAATATATTAGATTGAACAAAACTTGGTTTTATACTCTTAAAACAATTAATACATTCGGCTTTTGTATGAGGTTTAAATAAAGAGCCTGTTCGGTTTTCTTGCTTGTTAATTGCCCTAGTATAAGATCTTATCATAATTGCAATTGAATTGTTAAAAGTTCTCGATTTGGTATTCATCTGATGACTTTTTTCACTGTATTTGTTAGTCATCTGATGAATAAGTTCTTTGCTGTTAAATTCAGTTTTATTCACCAACACCATGAGATGAAAATGATTTGACATTAAACACCACGCTAAAACATCAGCATAAGGTAAAATATATGCATTCACCTTTTTAAGAAAAAACAGATAATTATCTCTGTTATGAAAAATATTTTGTTTGTTATTTCCTTGATTGTAGATGTGATATAGATATCCTTTTTCGAAAATCATTGATGGTGTTTTATACTTCTTAGTGTAATTTGATTTAAAAGATTAACATGAAATAACGTAACGTTAAAAAAGAATTCATCTGATGACTTATTTCTCTAAGTTTGTTAGTCATCTGGTGAATGTAAAAATAAAAAGGCTGTCAAAAAAGACAGCCTTATAATTGTAAAACAATTAATTTTATTATTATCTAATAGCAGCTTGTGCAGCAGCTAATCTAGCAATTGGTACTCTAAATGGAGAACAACTTACGTAATCCATACCAACTCTATGGCAAAATTCAACAGAGCTTGGTTCACCACCATGCTCACCACAAATACCTACTTTTAGTTTGGGGTTTGTTGAACGCCCTTTTGTGGTACCCATTTCAACCAATTGACCAATTCCTTCTTGATCTAATACTTGGAAAGGATCTGCTTTTAAAATACCTTTTTCTAGATAAATTGGTAAGAATTTACCGGCGTCATCACGTGAATATCCAAAGCCCATTTGCGTAAGGTCATTTGTTCCAAATGAGAAAAATTCAGCAACTTCAGCAATTTTATCAGCAGTTAAACATGCACGAGGAATCTCAATCATAGTACCAACTAAATAATCAATTGTATCTCCTTTTTCTTCAAAAACTTTTTTGATAACAGTTCTTACAATTTCTTCTTGTAATTTAAATTCTTCAATAGTACCTATAAGTGGAATCATTATTTCAGGGAATGTTTTAACACCTTCAGCTTTTAATTCTAATGCAGCTTCAATAATTGCTCTTGCCTGCATTTCAGTAATTTCAGGATATGTATTTCCTAAACGACAACCTCTATGACCTAACATTGGGTTAAATTCATGTAAATCTTCAACTTTTTGTTTGATAGCTTCCACAGAAATTCCCATTTCATCAGCCATTTCTTTTTGGTTTTCTTCTTCATGTGGAACAAACTCGTGTAATGGTGGGTCTAGTAAACGAACCGTTACAGGAAGACCTGCCATTGCACCAAATACATCTTTGAAGTCTTTTCGTTGAATAGGTAATAATTTATCCAAAGCCTCTCTTCTTCCAGTTTCATCATCAGCTAAAATCATTTCACGCATTCGTACTAATCTTTCACCTTCAAAGAACATATGTTCTGTACGACAAAGACCAATACCTTCTGCACCAAATTCAATTGCAACATTACACTCTCTTTCAGTTTCAGCATTTGTTCTTACACCTAAAGTTCTGTATTTGTCTGCAAGTTTCATAATATCTCCAAAGTATCCGCTTAACTCAGCATCTGTAGTTCCAATTTTTCCATCGTATACTTCACCAGTTGATCCATTTAAAGAAATCCAATCACCTTCTCGGTATTCTTTTCCTTCAATGGTCATAACTCTGGTTTTATAGTTGATGTGAACAGCACCTGCACCAGAAACACAACATTTACCCATTCCACGGGCAACAACAGCTGCATGTGAGGTCATACCACCACGAGCTGTTAAAATACCTTTTGCAATATTCATTCCTTCTAAATCTTCAGGAGAAGTTTCTACACGTACAAGAATTGAAACAGGATATCTATTTGCTTCATCAGCAAAGAAAACAATTTGTCCGGTTGCAGCACCTGGAGATGCGGGCAATCCTTTTGCTAAAACATTAGCAGCTTTTATAGCTTCATCATCAAAAACAGGGTGTAAAAGTTCGTCTAATTTAGCAGGTTCCTGCATTAACAATGCAGTTTTCTCATCAATACTTCCATCTTTAAGTAATTCCATTGCTATTCTTACCATAGCAGCTGCGGTACGTTTACCATGACGGGTTTGTAACATCCAAAGTTTACCATCTTGAATGGTGAACTCTAAATCTTGCATGTCATTATAATGTCTTTCAAGAATTTCTTGGGTTTCATCTAATTCTTTATAAATAGAAGGCATTAATTCTTCCAATGAAGGAAAAATTGCTTTTCTGTTATCTTCTGATACGCCAGCTAAAACTGCCCATCTTTTTGATCCTTCCAACGTAATTTGTTGAGGTGTTCTAACACCGGATACAACGTCTTCACCTTGGGCATTGATCAAATATTCGCCATTAAAAATATTTTCTCCGGTAGCAGCATCTCTGGTAAAAGCAACACCAGTACCTGAATTGTCTCCCATATTTCCGTAAACCATTGCTTGAACATTTACAGCAGTACCCCATGATTCAGGATAACCATGCATATTTCTATAATAAACAGCTCTATCACCATTCCAACTGTCAAAAACAGCAGTAACACTAGCCCAAAGTTGATCCCATGGATCTTCTGGAAACTCATCTCCTGTTTGATCCTTACAAGCTGCTTTAAAGTCAGCAACCATTTGTTTTAATTCAGCTACATCTAAATCGGTATCTAATTCAACTCCTTTTGTTTCTTTAGCTTTATCTAAAATAACTTCAAACGGATCGTGATCTTCTTTTGTTTGTGCTCCAACACCTAAAACAACACCACCAAACATTTGTACAAATCGTCTATATGAATCCCAAGCGAACCTTTCATTTCCTGTTCTTGCAATTAATCCTTGAACGGAATTATCATTCATTCCTAAATTCAATACCGTGTCCATCATCCCAGGCATAGAAACTCTTGCACCAGAACGTACAGAAAGCAAACAAGGATTTTCATTACTACCGAATTCTGAGCCCATAATACTCTCAACTTTTGCAACTGCAGCTTCAACTTCTTCTTTTAATAATGCAATAACCTTATCTTTTCCTAATTGATTGTATTCAGTACAAGTATCTGTGGTAATTGTGAATCCAGGAGGTACAGAAATTCCTATTTTACTCATTTCAGCTAGATTAGCTCCTTTTCCTCCTAAAAGGTTTTTCATTGAAGTATCACCATCGGCAGTTTTATTACCAAAATTGTATACTCTTTGATTTGTTTTTTGTACTGTTTCCATGTTGTTTATTATTTTTAAAATTAAGTGTATTTATCTTTTTAAAGGTAAAAAATTAACAAGCGGCAAAGCTATTGATTTTATGATTGAATATGAATGACTTATATCATTTTTTTAATAAAATTAATTAATAAGCTATTAATAGAAGTAATGAGATATATATAAACTGTTAAAATTATTTATTTTTAAATGTTATTAAACTTTGTACTGTTATTAATGCTATTCCAATAGGCATTAAAAAGCTCACCCAAAATAGCAAATTAAAAAAATTATTAATACTTATTTGATAAAAATAAATGAAAATACTTTGCATAAAAAATAATGCTTCTGAAAGCACAATACCCAACACTAACAAGTAAATACCTGTTTTTAATAAATTTGATGATTTTAAAAATTTTTCTTCGATAAATATTGAAATAAAAAATAAGGTAAAAAATCCTAACATTACTAAATGTATAAAACCAATTACTGAAGAAGAAACAGTGAGATTTATAAAAGATTGTACATTTTCAAATGATGCAAAAATTTGAAAAATAATTTTTAAGGTGTATGCTATTAGTGATAGTATAAATAAATTAAAACTTATTTTGTTTTTAAAGTATAGTCGTAATTTTTGAACTTTGAGTAAAAGAATAAAAGCAAAAATTTGAAATAAAGCACTTAATAAAGCTACAGCATATATTGGTAACGCTGGTTTTAACCAAAGAGTAGATAAGGCAAAAAGTGGTATTACCGAAATATTCATTAATAGGAATATTGTTTTTTGGTTTTTTAATTGCTTAAATCTATTTAAGAGATATGCAAATACAATAAAAACAAAAAAGCCGTTGTATAGAAAATGTAAAAACCAATAAATTGATAATTTATACCAAAAAGTATTTGCTAACTTGTTTGCCATAATTATTCCTAAAGCATATGGACCTATACTGGAAAGTATTAAATATATACCACCCCATTGAATAAACTTTGCTGTATAGTGTGATGATAACTCTTTACTTTGTTTAAACAAATGGTATACTAAAAAGTAGGAACAAAATAAATAAAGTGTTGAAAATGTGATAGAGAATAAACCATATCCCTCAAAGGGAAAAGAAAAAAGCATACCAACAAATGTAAGTTGAGTAATCCAAAAAATCCAGTTCATCGATCCATTTTGTTTTTTTAGAATGGAATATTGAAGCATGATCAAAGCTGCATTATACAACCATCCTAAAAGTGCAATATGGGAGTGGGTGTGAAGTAGATTTTTATAGTTGTGTAATGGTGTGCCTGCTTGTATTAGTCTAAGTAATAAACCAAATATTGCGGCTATTAAAAAAAATATAAAAGTGATTCGTATTTTAGTTTTCACAAGTTTTATTATTTGATTTTAATAAGTGGAATGTTTAATTATTTTAAATTTAATGTTTGGCAAAACTATTGGTTTTTTTAAAATACATCAACTTAGTGCACTAAAAATATCTGTCAACTTTAAAATTTCTTCTAAAATACTTGTAAGCTATTCAATATCAATATTATATTTATTTAAAAGTCCTGTAATACCTTCCTTTGAAAATTTTGCTTTATTTATTCGATTTATCTCAAGATCAATTGAATAATTATAGGAAGTTCTAAAATCAACTTTTTCTAATATAGTATTATCAAATATAGTTTCGGTTAAATCACATTTGTTAAAAACCAAGTCAGTTAAGTCAGATTCTGTAAAATCTACTTCTTTAAGACTACATTCTTTAAATGATGTATTTTTTAAATCCATTTTATAGAAAGAGGATAGATTCAATAAGCAACTTTCAAAACCAATAGAAAACAAAAATGCAATACAGTTTTCAAAATGCAGACCTAATAATTTACAATCTTTGAATTTTATGTTTCTAAAAGTTGTATTAAAGGTTTTAGATAGGCTTAAATCACAATTTATAAATATACATTCTTCAAAATTCATATCTGAAAAATCTGAATTTAAAAAATTACAATTTGTAAAAATGCAATTGTTATAATCTGCTTTGGTAAGGTTTTTATCAGAAAAATCAATCCCTTGAAAATCTTTATCTTCAATATAGTCTTTATTCATTATTTTCAACAGTTTTTCTAGCTTTATCAATCATAGCAATAGCTTTATCAATAGTGTGTAATTTTGTTCTAAAAGACAAAATAGCTATTCGAATTACAAATTTGTTGTTAATTTTTGTTGAACTTAAATATATTTCTCCATCATTATGAATTTCTTGTATAAGTTTTTGGTTAAATATATTTTCATCCATGTTTTTTGGGGAAAACCAGAAATAACTCACCGAAAGATCAGGTTGAGGTCCCACTTCAAAACCAATTTTAATAAGTTGATCTCTAAAATACTCAGTGAGCAATATTTTTTCCTCTAAGCATGCAACAAATGGTTCAATCCCATGTAATTGTAATGGTAACCACATGCGAAATCCTCTAAAATGTTTGGTTAACTCTGGTGATACATCTGCTGGATTAATTGGACTTACTTCATTAATTGAATCTTGCATGTAGTTAGCAGTATAATGATGCGAATGATATACCGCTTCTTTATCTTTAACTAAAACAGCGCCTAAGCCATAAGGTAAAAACAAACCTTTATGGGGGTCGATAACTAAGGAATCAGCAAGTTCTAATCCTTTAAAGCGATCTTTTTTTTGCTTGGTCAAAATAAAAAATCCGCCATAAGCGGCATCAATATGATACCACAAATTATTTTCTATTGCTATTTCTCCAATTTCTTGTAAAGGGTCAATTGCTCCTGTGTCTGTTGTGCCAGCAGATGCAATAACCAAAAATGGATTTAATCCATTTATTTTATCATCATTAATTTTAGTGCTTAAATCGTTGGGAATAATTTTGGAGTTATTATCTAACTCTATATAACGTATTGTAATGTCTTCTAAACCTATTATACGCAGTGCTTTATGAATGCAATGGTGTACTTGAGGACTTACGTAAATTACACTGTTTTTAATATTATCAGATTTTATTTTATATTTATCTCTAGCCGCAGTTAAAGCAATTAGATTTGCAATTGAGCCTCCTGAAGTTAAATTGCCAATCGCTGTTTTGGGAAACCCAAAAATGGATTTCATCCAATCTATCAACTCATTTTCAATAGAAACTGCACCAGGTGAAGCATAATACATACCAGCATATTCATTGGTAACATCTACAAGATAATCTGCAATAGATGAGG
>JAUWLK010000123.1 GCA_030613745.1 Flavobacteriaceae bacterium
TATTTTATATGATTCTGATAAGGATGATGTCAATACCCAAGTAGATATTACGGCTTTCAAAGACAAAAAAATAAAGGCCATGTCAAGATATGTGAGTCAATGGAGTTCAGGATGGTATAAATATACAGGTCCGGAATTATCAGAAGAAGAGCAAAAAAAAGTAATTGAAAGGGTCAGTAAATACATAGAATACATTGATGGTAAGGCTATGGAGAGTTTTAGGTATTACAAAGGTCTACCAGATAATATTGGAAGATAAAGATTTTGAACCGTCAAGTTTTATCCGAATCGTTTTTGTAGAGCTAATACCAGAGCTTCACTAAGCACAATTCATTCAAAAAACAGGTAATATTTTTGTTGTTATAAAAGTTGTAAATTAAGTTTTTTTTCGATTGTAAATCGGAAATATTAAAAATGATACTCCTCCAAAAACAAGTACCATAATAGTTTGAGCTGTCCACATAATCCAACCAAAGGCTAATGCAGGATTTTCGGCAATTCCATACAAAGTTAATGCACTAGCAACAAAAATAGGGTAAGTCCCCAAACCTCCGTTTGTAAGAGCCATACTCAAGCCACCTACTACAAACCCTACAATAAGCGCACCAAAGGGTAAATTTGTGGTTTCCGGTAAAGCAAAAGTAACTGTATAAAACATTAAAACATACATGGTCCAAATAAAAACTGTATGAAAAATAAATGCCCACTTTTTCTTCATTTTAAAAATACTTATAACTCCTTCAATCAAACCATATACAAAATTTTGTATTTTTTTAATTATTGGATTATTAGATTTTTTAATTAACCATAAAATCAAAAAAGAAAATATGATTAAACCAATTATGATATACCATATATTATATGAACTTGTAGATTCTTCTTTAAATAAGTATGAAGAGATTAATTCAGTTTGAAAAAAAAATGCAGTAGCAATAATAAATAAAAGCATAATTACATCAGCAATCCTTTCAGATACTATTGTTCCGATGGCTTTTTCAAAAGGGATATTTTCATATTTTGAAATTGCAGTAGCTCTGGCGATTTCACCTGCTCTTGGAATCATTAAATTTACCAGATAGGCAACTAAAACAGCCATTATACTATTGGCAAATTGGGGTTTATACCCTAAGGGTTCTAACATAAATTGCCATCTGTAAGCTCTTGATAAATGACTTAAAATTCCGAAAAATAATGACAAAGCTACCCACCAATAATTGGCAGTTTTAAAAGAGTTTTTTATTGCAGCAATATCGTTTGGTTCAAGTTTGGATAGTGAAAACCAAATCAAAAATACTCCCAAAGCAATAGGAAGTATCGTAAAGGTGATTTTTTTAAATTTTTTATTCAATAATTAGGTCAAAGAATTATCATTTTCATTAGGAAAAATAATGGCAGGTTTGAATTTTTTAGCTTCTTCAAACTCTAACATTGCATAAGAAATGATAATGATTATATCGCCTTTTGCAACTCTTCTGGCAGCAGGTCCATTTAAAATTATATCACCACTTTTTCTTTCTCCTTTTATAGCATAAGTAATTATTCGTTCACCATTATTGATATTTACAATATGAACTTTTTCACCTTCAATAATATTAGCAGCATCCATTAGATCTTCATCAATGGTAATACTACCAATATAATTTAAATCTGAATCGGTAATCTTTACACGGTGGATTTTGGATTTTACAACTTCAATATTCATTTTATATGATCAAAAATTTGCGCTGCAAAGATACTCAATTTAATGCTATATTATCTATTAATCGAACCGTACCGGCAAACACCGCAATAAAAGCTCTATATTTTTTATTCTTATTTTTAGAAGAATAATGTATAAGTGTTTCTGTATCAGCTATTTCAAAATATTCTAGTTCTAAAAATTTATTATTTTCAAACTCATTTTTAACGAATTTTTTAACAATATTGATTTCTTTTTCAGGGAATAATTCTTTGCATTTTAGCAAGGTTTGATAAATTAATGGTGCAGATTTACGTTGATTATCTGTAAGGTGAGCATTTCGAGAACTCATTGCCAAACCATCTTTTTCGCGATATATAACACATGGAATTATTTGAACTGGTAAGTTATATGTAGCTACCATTTTTTTAATTATTTGTAATTGTTGGAAATCTTTTTCACCAAAGTATGCAGTATTAGGTTTAATAATTTCAAATAGTTTTTTTACTATGGTTCCAACTCCATCAAAATGTCCCTTTCTAAAGGCACCTTCCATAACTTTATCTAAACCATTAAAGTCAAACGAATCAGATTTTATATTATTTGTATAAATTTCGTTAGTTTCAGGGGTAAAAATAATATCGCAATTTTCTACTTTTAATAGTTCTAAATCATGTTTTAATTTATTAGGGTATTTTTTTAAATCTTCTTGTTTATCAAATTGAGTTGGATTTACAAATATGCTTACAATAACAAAACTATTTTCTTTTTTTGCTTTTTTAACAATAGATATATGCCCATCATGTAAAGCACCCATAGTTGGAACAAATCCTAAAGTTTTGTTTTTATCAATTTTTGCTAAATATTTTTGTAAAGAACTTACAGTTTTAAAAACTTTCATTTAGTTGTTAAATATTGTTAATTAGCTATCAAACATAAGATTTTAAATCGAATTTTGCATATATTTTTGTAATTTTGCACCATTCCAAAATTGAATGATAAATGAAAGATAAGAGAATACTTTATGTAACGTCAGAATTAATACCTTATTTACCTGAAACAGAAATCTCTAAAATGGCATTTGATGTGCCTAAAGAAATGCATGGTCTAGGAGCTCAAATAAGAATGTTTATGCCAAGATTTGGAGTAATTAATGAGCGCAGACATCAATTACATGAAGTGATTAGGTTATCTGGTATGAACCTGATAATCAATGATATGGATATGCCTTTAATCATAAAAGTAGCTTCTATTCCTAAAGAAAGAATGCAAGTTTATTTTATTGATAACGAAGAGTATTTTAAAAGAAAATCTGTATATACTGATGAAGATGGTAAGTTTTTTGAAGACAATGATGAAAGAGCTATTTTCTTTGCAAAAGGTGTGGTAGAAACGGTAAAAAAACTAAAATGGGCTCCAGATATTATTCATATTCACGGTTGGATGTCTTCATTATTGCCTTTGTATTTAAAAGAGTATTATAAAAATGATCCATTGTTTGCGGATAGTAAAATAGTAACTACTGTTTCGAATTATAATACAGACGATGTTTTGAATAAAGAAAAGTTTATTAAAAAAATTAAATTTGATCAGATTCCGGAAGAAAAATTAGTATCACTGCAAGGGGTTAACAGTAATTGTTTATTAAAAATTGCTATTGAAAATTCTGATGCAGTTATATTAGGTAGTGAAGACTTATCAGAGGAAATCACCGCACATATAAGCAATTTAAATATTCCTGTTTTGGATTTTCAATCTTTAGATAATTTTACGGAAGCCTATTCCAATTTTTACTTAAACGAAGTTTTATAAAAGAATTGCTAAAAAATCAAAAAATTATTTATGTTAAATAAAATTAAAACCATAATTAAAAATATTGGTTTATTTTTAATTATACTTTTTGGAATAATATCTTGTGAAAAAGATTTTGAAGATATTGCTATAGATTTGATTGATAATAAGGCATTTTCTGTAGGAGATTCAATTATTGAAATTATTTCCTATAGTGTTAATGTTGACACTTCAAGAGTTGACAATAATGATTTGAATAAACAACCATTATATTTGTTGGGTGTAAATCAAGATTTGAAATTTGGACACATGAAAAGTGCTATTTTGTCACAAGTCTTTTTGCCTGTTTTTGGAGCTGATTTTGGAGATAATGCTGTTATTGATCTAGTTGTTGTAGATATTCCATATTATGCTACAAGAGATACTGTTCAAAATGCTGTAGATCCAATAACAGGAGAAGATATATTAGATGACGAAGGAAACCCAATAATTACACCTAGTTTTAGTTTAGATTCAATTTATGGAAATAAATCACAAGAATTTAATATAACAATAAATGAATTGGGAACTTTTTTAAATGTTTTAGATCCAGAAAACCCTACAAAAACCAAAGTATATTTATCTGATAAAGATTTTGAAATAAGAGATCAACTTTTTTCGGGAGATTTTGAACCAAATAGAAACGATACAGTTTTATATGTTGAAAGAAAATATTTAGATGGGGATACAAATACAGTTGATGATATTGATACGGTAAAGGCTGAAAATTCAGGTCCTTCAATGAAATTTTTGCTAAATAAAGACTTTTTCAAAAACAGATTTATTGATCATGATAATTCAAGTGATTTTTTAAGTAATGACAATTTTATACAATACTTTAGAGGTTTGTATATTGATGCTAATGGATTTGATGGCGCTTTGATGAATGTTGCAGCTTCAAATGCAAAAATGACTATATTTTATACCAATGATGAAATTAGAGATGAAGGAGATGATGAAGATTTAAATAACAATGGTATAAATGGAGAAGAGGATGTTCTTGTAAAAACTAAACATGATATGATTTTTAACTTTGGTGGAGTTAGAACAGGAAAATATATTCGTGATAATGCTGGTTCAGAAGTTTATAATGCTTTAATTAATCCTGATAAAGATAATGGTGAAGAAAAATTATATGTCCAAGGAGCAGCAGGATCTGAAATAATAATCGATTTATTCACAGATGAAAATTTAGAAATATTAAGAAATCAAAACTGGTATATCAATGAGGCAAATATTACTATGTATATAGATGGAGATCAAAGTGAAGTGCCACAAAAATTATTTTTATATAATTATGATGATAACTCTACATTAAATGATTTTAAATTTGAGAATCCTGATGTCTTTGGGGGAGATTTAGAATACGATGATGATGGTAATCCAGAAAGATATAAGTTTAGAATCACAAGTTATATAACAGATATTTTAGATTCAGATGATCCAATTTTACCTTCTAAATTAGCAATTAAAAATTACCAATCAACTGATTTACCGACCTTGGTATTATTAGATACTATTGTCCGAAATTACAACTGGATTCCAAAAGGAGTTATTTTGAAAGGTAATTTACCTAAAGAAGATAATGATAAACGAATTAAATTAGAAATTTTTTATTCAAAAATAAATAACAAATAAAAATTTTAGCTTTAATACAGAGCTAGGAAGTAATTTAAAAATATATTAAAAAAGTGCCTTATGGGGCACTTTTTTTTTAAGTATAACGTTAATTGTTTACAATAAATGAGAAAAAGTATAACGTTTAGAAATATTTAATTCAGATTAAATATTTAACTTACACACCCAAAATATACTCTAATTGTAATGGGAGTTCTCAGCCCTTTTTTATTATTATTAGTGAAAATAAATTAAATTAAAACTCAAATAGAATGTGTGGAATAACAGGTTATATAGGTTTTCGTGAAGCCTACCCAATTATTATTAAAGGACTACAACGTTTAGAATATAGAGGTTACGATAGTGCTGGTGTCATGCTTTATGACGGAGAAAACATTAATCTTACCAAAACAAAAGGTAAAGTATCAAAATTAGAAGAAAGAGTAATTACAGAAATTTCTAATAAAGGTTCTATAGGTGTTGGACATACACGTTGGGCAACTCATGGTATTCCTAATGATATTAATTCACACCCTCATATGTCACAATCGGGTGATTTAGTTATTGTACATAATGGTATTATAGAAAACTATGATACAATAAAAAAAGAGTTAAAAACTAGAGGTTATACTTTTCAAAGTGATACAGATACTGAAGTTTTAATTAATTTAATTGAAGAAATTAAAAATCAAGAAAAAGTTAAACTTGGAAAGGCTGTTCAAATTGCTTTAAATCAGGTTGTTGGTGCGTACGCTATTGCTGTTTTTGATAAAACAAAACCAGATGAAATTGTAGTTGCAAAATTAGGTAGTCCTATAGCAATAGGTGTAGGTAAAGATTTTAAAGAATTTTTTATTGCATCTGATGCTTCTCCTTTTATAGAATATACCAAAGATGCCATTTATTTAGAAGATGAAGAAATGGCTATTATTAAAATAGGTAGGGAAGTTCGCGTTAGGAAAATTCGAGATGACTCAAATGTGGATCCAAAAATTCAAGAATTACAATTAAATCTTGAACAAATCGAAAAAGGAGGATATGAACATTTTATGCTCAAAGAAATTAACGAACAACCTCAAGCAATTAGAGATACTTTAAGAGGAAGACTTTTGCCAAATGAAGGTATTATTAAAATTTCAGGACTTGAAAATAACATGAAAAGATTCCTGAATGCCGAGCGTATCATAATTGTAGCTTGCGGAACCTCTTGGCATGCAGGTTTAGTAGCAGAATATACTTTTGAAGATTTTGCACGAATTCCAGTTGAGGTTGAATATGCCTCTGAGTTTAGATATAGAAATCCTGTATTAACAGAAAAAGATATAGTAATTGCAATTTCTCAATCTGGAGAAACTGCAGATACTTTAGCAGCAATTAAGTTAGCAAGATCAAAAGGTGCATTTGTTTTTGGAGTTTGCAATGTAGTTGGATCTTCTATTGCAAGAGAAAATGATTCAGGTGTATACACACATGCTGGTCCTGAAATTGGAGTTGCTTCAACGAAAGCATTTACAACTCAGATTACAGTGTTGACTCTTATTGCTTTACGCTTAGCAAGAGCAAAAGGAACAATGACAAGTGCTGATTATCGTTTGCACCTACAAGAAATGGAATTAATTCCTCAAAAAATTGAGCGATTATTAAAGATTGATACAAAGATAAAAGAAATTGCAAAAAAATATTTATTATCAACCAATTGCCTGTATTTAGGTAGAGGATATAATTTTCCGGTTGCTTTGGAGGGAGCTTTAAAATTAAAAGAAATCTCATATATCCATGCAGAAGGATATCCAGCTGCTGAAATGAAACATGGTCCAATTGCTTTAATTGATGATAGAATGCCAGTTATTGTAATTGCGACAAATAAAGGTCATTATGAAAAAGTAGTTAGTAATATTCAAGAAATAAAATCAAGAAGTGGAAAAATTATTGCTATTGTTACTGAAGGTGATGCCACTGTAAAAGAAATTGCTGATCATGTTATTGAAATTCCTGAAACTGAAGAGTCACTTACACCATTATTGACAACTATTCCGTTACAATTATTGGCTTATCATATTGCTGTAATGCGTGGTTGTAATGTTGATCAACCAAGAAATTTAGCCAAATCGGTTACAGTGGAGTAGTGTTTTGTGACTATCGTATTCACCCCTATATAAATTCAATATTATTTGTAAGTATCTTATTTACAGTTGTTACTACAAAACTATGGAAATCTAACTATTCTCAATATCAAGAGGAATTATATAAGAAAATATGTGATTTTAAGGGTAATGTTTTCACCCCCTTGGGTTACAGAAAGATAGCACAAATTCTGAATAAAGAGGGTTATAAAACTCCACGGAATACTGTTTTTAAAAATACTCACGTATTCTCAATCTACAAGAAAGGTAATATTAGAAAAGAGAGAATGGAGAGAGAAGATATTGTAGAGGTTTTGGATACTCTTGTCCAAGTTTGTTATCCACTAAGAAAATTATAATAATACCTACCAATACGAGAACTACATTCTAATTTAATTGTACAGTATAATTTATAGGTTCTTATACCATAAACTATCATAATTAAATTTTAATACACTTCGAAGTATTAACTATCGTTAGTATATTAAATTCACCATTCTTTTCTTCTATAAGTTTCAA